>JARLGK010000148.1 GCA_031296075.1 Candidatus Acidiferrales bacterium | reverse complement strand
GCGTCGCCGCGCTTCAGACGGTCCACGGTCGCTTGTGAGCCGAGCAGCGTGATGATCTTCTCGATTGCGAAGTGATCCGGATACATACGATGCAAGGCATCCGCAATTTCAAGACTCATGAGAATGGATCGGAGCGACGCGCGGTCAGTGATGCGAATTGTCACGCCGTGGCAGGCCTGGCCGTTGTATGGGCCATCGCGCGGAGTGAATTCGGCAGCATTGAAACTGACGCCCGGAATCTTCCGGCCATCCAATTCCGTTGCAAATTCGTCCACCCGAATCCACGGCGCGCCGACAATCTCAAATGGTGTGTCGGTCCCCCGCCCAACCGAAACGCCGCCCGCCTGCAGAATCTCGATCCCGGGATAGAGGAATGCTTCTTCGACCGTGCGGAGGTTCGGCGACGGAGGAATCCATGGGAGCCCCGTCTGATCGTAGGTCTCGCTTCGGTGCCAATTCCTCATCGAAAAAACGTCAAGGTCCGCGCCGATCTTGTTTTCCGCGTTGAACATCTCCGCGAGCTCGCCCAGAGTCATGCCGTAGCGCACGGGCATCGGGAAATATCCTGTGAAGGATGTGCGATCGGCATCAAGCATCGGGCCTTCGATCACTTCCCCGCCGAGAGGGTTGGGCCGGTCGAAAACAACAAAGCGAATGTGGTGCTTCGCGGCCGCCTCCATGCAGTATGCCATTGTGGTGATATACGTGTAGAAGCGCACACCGGCGTCCTGAACGTCGAATAGTAGGACATCGATGCCCTTCAACATCTCGTCCGTCGGGCGGCGCGTTTCGCCGTAGAGGCTGTAAATCGGGACGCCGCTGGCGGCGTCCCAGCCATCTGCGACGGCCGCATCCGCTTCCCCGCTGAAACCGTGCTCGGGGCTGAAGAGCGCAACAAGTTTCACGTCTTTCCTACCGGCAAACAAGTGGATGGTGCTATAGCCCTGCGAATCCATTCCGGTTTGGTTTGTGATGAGGCCCACGCGCTTGCCAGCGAAAGGCTCGGAGTTCATGAAATCGTACATGTCAACGCCCGTAAGCGTATGGGTGACGCCAGCGAATTGCCCGGAACGCGTCGATGCGCCGAAGAGCGCCGCGACGGCGCAGACAACGAAAATGGCTTGAGAACGGTAACGAAACATCGCTCGAGACGCTCGATTGTGCGGCATGAAACCGCGTGCTATATACAGCTACGGGATCCAGGCGTCAACAAGGAAGGCCCGCGGCGGAAATGATGCATAAATGGGGGCTTTCGACGGCGGCGCTGGTCCTCGTCGCCATACTCTCGCTCATGACAGCTCCCGCTCGTTCGCAAAAGACTCCCCCGACAAAATCGCGGCCCGCGGCCTCGGATGCCTGGGTCGAGCAGACGCTCAAGAAAATGACGTTGCGCGAAAAACTTGGGCAGCTGCTCATGGTGTCGTTCTTCGGCGTGTTCGATTCGGCCGAAAGCCCAGAGTACAAAGAAGTCCTGCGCGAGGTCGAGGAGAATCACGTGGGCGGCCTCATCATCGTGACCGACCGCGGGCCGCTCGGGATCGAGCGCAGCCAGGTGTATCCCACCGCCGTGGTAACGAACGAGCTGCAACGCCGCGCCAAGGTTCCTCTTCTGGTGGGCGCCGATTTCGAAACCGGCACGGGAATGCGCCTGGACGAAGGCACCTCGTTCCCTTCGGCGATGGCCATTGCCGCCACGGGCGATCCGAAACTCGCCTATGCCGCCGGCAAATACACCGCGCTCGAAGCGCGGGCAGCGGGCGTGCAATGGGTATTCGCGCCGGATGCGGACGTCAACGATAACCCGGACAATCCGATCATCAACATACGATCGTTTGGCGAGGACCCGGCGACGGTCGCGACATACGTCAAGGAATTCGTTCGGGGCGTTGAAGACAATGGCGCGCTCGCGACGGCGAAACATTTCCCCGGCCACGGCAACGTCAGCGTGGATTCGCATATTTCGCTCGCTACGGTCCCGGGCAGCCGCAAGGATCTCGAAAACAGCGAACTCGTGCCCTTTCGCGCGGCGATCTCCGCTGGAGTCAGTTCCATCATGCCGGGCCATTTGGCTGTTCCGGCATTTGAGCCGGACCCGGAAGTTCCGGCGACACTTTCGCGGAATATCCTGACCGGCCTGCTGCGCGGCGACATGAAATTTCAGGGACTGATCGTAACCGACGCGCTGGATATGGGGGGCATCACGTCAATTTGTCCGCCGGGCGAAGCGGCGGTGCGGTCGATTGAGGCGGGCACGGACGTGCTACTGATGTCGCCGTCGCCGGACGCGGCGATTGCGGGCCTCGAAGACGCGGTGAAATCCGGCCGCATCTCCGAAAAGAGGGTTGACGCATCGGTGCGCCGGATTCTGACGGCCAAAGCGCGCCTCGGACTCAACAAAAGGCGCATCGTTGACGTCGCGCGCCTGAACGAGAAATTCGCGCGCCCGGAATATGAAAGGCAGGCTCAAAGCATCGCCGACCGCGGCGTCACGCTGCTGCGCGATACGCCGTGGCTCTTGCCACTCGACGCCACCAAACCGCTTCGCGTGCTCCTGGTCGCGCTCTCGTCCGACGCCGATCCCAATCCCGGAGAGACAATCGAGCCGGAAATCCGCCCGCGCGTGGATTCGCTGAAAGTTCTGCGAGCGGATACGCAATATTCGACTGTCAGCGCGCTCAAGCTGCCGCCGCCCGATAGCTACGACGTGGCCATCGCCGCTCTCTTCGTTCGCGTTGCGGATCGCAAGGGCGATGTCGGATTCCCGGAAGACCAGCGCGCCTTCG
>JARLGK010000147.1 GCA_031296075.1 Candidatus Acidiferrales bacterium | reverse complement strand
GTCATCTGAATGCCGTGGCGGGGGCGCAGCGTCACGAGAGGCTCCGGAATCACCGGATGGCCGGGAACCATGCGGAAACTGAATTTCTGCGCGATGGTTGAGGTCACGATCGCCGCTTCCAGCAACGCGAATCCCTGCCCGATGCAGCGGCGCGGGCCGTCTCCAAACGGAAAATAGGCGCCCGGCGGTAAGCGATCCGCCAGCCCGCCAAGCCAACGCTCGGGACGAAACGCCTCGGGATCGTCGTAGTAGCGCGGATCGCGATGAGTGATCCACTGCGAGAGCACGACGGTGGATCCCACGCGAAGCTGGTAGCCACCGATCTCGCAGGGCTCTACCGTTTCGCGCGCCAGAATATACGCGGGGGGATACAGCCGCAGGACTTCGTTCATCAATGCCTGCAAATACGGCAAGCGCGGAAAGTCCGCCGCTTCCGGCGGGCGCCCGCCGAGCACGCCGCTTAACTCTTCATGCAGCCGCGCCTCGATCGCGGGATTTTGGCTGAGCGCGTACCAGGTCCACCCGAGCATCTGCGCCGTAGTTTCGTGGCCGGCGAGAAACAGCGTCATCGTTTCATCGTGGAGCTGCTGCGGCGTCATCTGGCTGCCGTCTTCGTCCATCGCGCCCATCAGCAGCGCCAGAAGATCGTTGTGGTGATTCGAATTCGCTTCCGCGCGGCGCTCGGAAATGATCCGGTAGACCAGCGAGTCGATGAATGCGAGCTCGTGATTCGCGCGGCGGTTCGCGGGCGTGGGCCATTTTTCGGGAATGCGAAACGGCAGCCGCTGGCGCCGGAGCGAATAGCGCATCAGGAAGGTCATCGCGTGGCCGACCTGGCGCGCCTCTCCCGGCAGAGTGGTACCGAAGAGCGTGCGCACGGCGATATCGAGCGTGAGCGCCGTCATTTCCTGCGCGATGTTGCGCTCCTCGCCGTTGCGCCACTCGCGGATATGGGCCTGCGCGATTTCGAGCATGGTCGAGGCGTAATCGTTCGTGCGGCTGCGGTGAAACGCCGGCTGCACCAGCCGCCGTTGCCGCCGCCAGAATTCGCCTTCGCTGATCAACAAGCCCTGGCCCAGCATCCGCACGGTGATTCGCCTGGTCAGCTCGCTCTTGTGGAATTTGCCCTGCTGGATCACGAGCACCTGATTGATCAGATCGGCGCGATTCAGCAGGATGCGTTCCTGCATCATCACGTAGAAGCGGACTACGTCGCCGTAGTCGCGGGCCATTTGGCGCATTCCGGCGAGAGGATCTTTGCGGAGGTTTAGCGCCATGCCCATGACGGGCAAGCCCTTAGGCCCCGGCGGATTTCGATTTCCGTTGGCGGTCATGTTCCCGCGATGCGCGGCTTCTATTCTACAGCCCGGGAGGAGCTTTGGCGCCCCGGGCCAAATTTTGTAAGATTCTTCCGCGTCTCTCAATGCATCTGATAGGGATGGTGATGAACACCCAACGCCCTGAATGGCTTGCGCAGATGGAAGACATCCTCGAAACGCTGAACCAGGGTGTGATGATCCTGGACGACTGTCGCAACATTCTTTTCATCAACTCGAAAATGGAAGAAATGTTCGGCTTGCCTGCGTCCGAAGTGGTCGGCCGCAACGGCATTAGTTTTTACACAGAGGACGAACGCAAAGTCATGGCGGGGCACATCGAGCGCGGCCGGGAGGCGGGCCAGAATCGCTTCGAATTCGTCCTTCCCGTAAAAGACGGCAGCAGGTTGCCAGTCATCATCAGTTCCCGCGCTTTCGAGGATCCGGACGGGCTGATGTTCGTGGTCGTGACATTCACCGACATTTCCGAACAGAAACAGGCCGAGGCGAAGCTGCGCCATGCCAATGAGAAGTTGGAGCAGCGCCAGAACGAAATCGAAGAAGATCTGCTGCTGGCCGCGCGCGTGCAGCAAAGCCTCGCGCCGCAATCGCTGGTATGGGGCGGCATGAGCGTCGAAGCGTATTTTCATCCCGTGCGCACGATCGGCGGCGACTTCGGGCTGGTCAGCCCGCTCGACGACCGCCACTTGAATCTGCTGGTGTGCGATGTTTCCGGCCACGGCATCGGCTCGGCGCTGGTCGCCAACCGCATCTACAGCGAGACGATGACGCAACTCCGCAGTGGCGCGCCGCTCAGTGAGATGCTGCGGCAACTGAACCGGTTCGTGATGCACAACCTGGGCAGCTCGGCGCTTCTGTTTACGCTGGCGGCCGCGCGGATTGACATCGGAGGGCGGCGGATGATTTTCGCCGGCGCGGGACACCCGCCCGCGATGATCGTGACGCCGGGGGAGGAGCCGCGGCTGCTGGAGTCGCGCAGCATGGTGCTCGGCGGCCTGGCAGACGCGGTGGCGGTCGAGGCCGCGCTCGAAGTGGATCTCAACCCGGGCGACCGCGTGGTGCTCTATACCGACGGAATCAGCGAGGTATTCGATTCCAGCGGCGAGATGCTGGGCACCGCGGGCGTGCAGAAATTCGTGCGCGAGACCGCGCTGCTGCCGTTCGGCGAAATGAAGCAGGCTCTTCTCGACAGCGTCGAAGCCTGGCGCGACGGCCCGCCCACCGACGACATGTCTCTGGTCCTGCTCGAAGTTTCTTGAGGCCGGAGAAAACCCCCAAATCCACTGCAGAGACGCAGAGAACGGAGAGAAAACCAAGAAGCGAGAAAAAGCGGAAGACTTAACACAGAGTTCACCGAGTAGGCATAGAGTCCACAGAGAAAACTAAGAGCGGGTGGGGCATCGCGCGAAGGCGCTGAATCGTGTACACTTCTGCCGTTTTGAATCCTTCATGGACCCTGTAACTCACGGAATCGCGGGCGCGCTCCTCGGCAAGGGATTTTTCTCCAAACGCCAGGAGCGAGTCGCCATTTTTGCGGCGACGCTCGGCGCGGTTTTCCCCGACATAGACATTTTTGCGGAAGCTATCTCGCGCGATCCGCTGAGCATCGTAAAATACCATCGCGCGATCACGCATTCGTTCGTCGGCCTGCCATTTTTCGCATTCCTTCTGGCCATTCTGACGCGCGCTCTCTTTCCGTGGGTCAAGCGACGATGGCCGCGCTTTCAGGATCTGGAATCGCCGGGACTGGGAATGTTGACGCTGATCTACGGCGTTGGCATCGCCAGTCACATCGTCCTCGACGGCATGACATCGTTCGGCACGCGCATGTGGTTTCCGATTTCGAGCAAGCGCGTCGCCTGGGACCTGCTCTTCATCATCGACTTCAGCTTCACCTCGATCATCCTGGTGCCCCAGGTGATCGCCTGGATTTATCGCGATCCGGGAAAAAGCCGCGCGCGCGCCTTGCGCATGTGGGTGCTCTTCACCGTGGGCGCGCTGCTGGTGTGGTTGCTGACGCGAGCGGCTGGATATCCCTTCCACCTGTGGGTCGCGGGGCTTGCCAGCGTCGTGCTGGCCGCGCTTTTCTTCGGGCCGGCGATGGGTGGCTGGGGATTCCGCGTGACGCGCGCGCATTGGTGCCAAGCGGGAGCGTTCGCGGCGCTAGTGTACCTATTCGCGTGCGCGACGGCGCACCACGCGGCGATTTTGCGCGCAAAAGCTTTCGCGGACCAGCACCACATCGAAATCACGCGCATTGGCGCGCTGCCCATTCCGCCGTCGTGGCTCGATTGGGGCGACGCGATCCGGTCGATTGACGGCCTTTACCAATCCCAGTTCGATTTGCGCGCCGCGAAGCAGCCTGCGTTCAACTTCGTGCCCGACTCTCCGCCCGACCCGTTCATCGCGCGCGCATTTCTCCTTCCCAACGTGCTGGTCTACTGGAACTTCGCGCGGTTCCCCTCGATCAACAGCTTCGTCGAGAATGGAAATCACGTTGTGGAGCTGGGCGAAAATCGTTTCCAGAACGGCCGCCGCCCCGGCCCGCAGCCGTTCACATACGAGGTCGTTTTTGACCCCTCCGGCAAGCTCGTCGAGGAAGGCTGGCTCACGAACGGCATGCTGCAGAGCCGCATGAGACGTCTGGTGCCGCAACCAATCCTGCCCCCACAGCCCGCCAAGAAAACCCAGTGAAGGTATTGATCTTCAGCGATATCCACGGCGATCTGCGCGCACTGGCGCGCATCGTCGCGCAACCGGCAGACCTGTATATCTGCGCGGGGGATCTCGCCACGTTTCGCAAGGGACTCGACAAATGCGGCAAGGTGCTTGCCCCGCTCGGCGAGCGGCTCTGGGTGCTGCCGGGAAATCACGAGACGCACGACGATATTCGCGAGTTCTGCGCGCGATTCGGCTTCGTGGATTTTCATCGCCGCGTGCTGCAGATCAATTCCACGAACTGGGCGGGTCTCGGCTACAGCAACGTCACTCCGTTCAAAACGCCCGGCGAATATTCCGAGGAAGAGATCGCCGCGGCGCTCGCGGCATTCGACGGGATCGCCGGTCTTCACCTCGTCGTCCACTTTCCGCCGCAGGGCACCCGGCTCGACGAATACGCTCCCGGCCAGCATGCGGGCAGCCCGGCGCTGCGCGCATGGGTGGAGCGCGAGCAGCCGCCGTTTCTTTTCTGCGGGCACATTCACGAGACCGCGGGACTCTCGGACCGCCTTGGCTCGACGCTGTGCATCAATGTCGGCAAAGAGGGCTACGCCGTCGAGGTTTAGCGGCGGCCGCAAAGTGCTTCATTGGTTGAAACCCCTGAAGTACGCGCGAGCTTACGGCGAGGTTAAAACCCCGCCCTTCCAACGGCGAACATCTATCCACATCCGGCTACGTCGCCGCCCGCGGAGGGTCTGTCATTCCGAGGCCCGCCTTTGGCCGAGGAATCCCTCTTCGTGTGAAGTCATCTCCACGTAATTACGCCGAAGAGAGATCCCTCGCCCGCCTTCGGCGGACTCGGGATGACAACGCTCGATGGTATCGAACTCGGCGGCGCGAATGCGCGGTGTTCAAGGCGGGAAAAAATACTCCAAGAAAACGGCGCCTATCTCTTATTCGGGGGAGCAGCGGGGTAAACCACCAGCTGGCGGCGGTCGCCGGAGCCTTCGCTCGCCGTCCGCACGCCTGCCGCGCCATTGAGCTCGAGGTGAACGATGCGGCGCTCGCGCGACGACATGGGATTGAATTGGAATGGCTGGCCGGTCTCGCGCACGCGTTGCGCGGCGACGCGCGCCGAAAGCTTCAGCTCCGCGAGGCGCGTGGCGCGATATTCGCCGCAATCGAACCGCACGCGATCGTGGAGGCGCGGATCGAGCCGCAGCCAGCGATGCGCGATGTGCTCGAGCGCCAACAGCAGCTCGGCATTTTTCTCGAGCAGCAATTCCTGATCGGCGCCGCTGAATCTGACGATCACTTCCCCCTCATCGCCCGGCGGCGCGGAAACTTCGAATTCCACGGCCAGGTTCATCTCGCGTACCGCAAGCCCGAGAAATCGATTCAGCTCCGCAACCGCGCGCTCGCGGTCGAGCGGAGGCGGAGGCGCCGTATGTTCCCGGCGGGGAAATTGCCGCGCGGGCGGCCGGTTCGCGGATGGCGGACGTTCGCCGTTCATTGTTGTTTTTTCTTCTTCTTGAATGGGCTGTTCGTGGGCAGCGGCCGCGTCCGGTTCAGATAATACTGCTGCCCCACGCCGACCAGGTTGCTGGTGAACATATAGAGATTCAAGCCGCTTGCATACGTGAAAAAGATCGCCGCGAACATCAGCGGCATGAGCCTCATCATTTTCTGCTGCGCCGGATCCACCGCCGCGCTCTGCGGCGTCATCTTGGTCATCAAATACATGGTGATGGCCATGGCGATCGGCAAAATATAAAAGGGATCCTTCACCGAAAGATCCTGAATCCAGAAGACCCACGGGGCATGCCGCAGCTCGATCGCGCCCGTCAGCACCCGCCACAACGCCCACCAGATCGGCATCTGCAGCAGCATCGGCAGGCAGCCGCCCAGTTGCGCCATGGGATTGATGCCGTGGCGCTGGTAGAGCTGCGCCATCTCGTCCTGCATTCCCTTTTTGCGCGGGTCGCTCATCGAATACTTCTTGTACTTGTCCTGGATCTGGCGCATTTCCGGCGCTATCTTCTGCATGTCCTGCATGGATCGCCAGCTCTTCATCTTCAGCGGAAACACGGCGAAATTGATCACCAGCGTCAGGGCGACGATCGCCCATCCCCAGTTGGGAATGTAGCGGTGCAGCCACTGCAGCGCGAAAAGCAGCGGCTTCGCGATTACTCCGGTCCAGCCGAAATTCACGAGGCCTTCGAGCGACGGCTGCACCTTGCTGAGCAGCGCCAGGTCCTTGGGGCCCACATAAATTCGCGCCTTCACCGGCCCGGCGGATGTGGCGCCGACGGCGATTTCCGCTTCGGGTTCGCTTGCGGGCTGGTTGTCCGATCCGGTGAAGTGATGCCACTGCGTCCAGTGCCATAGCCCCAGGTCGGTTCCATCGGGAATGAACGCCGCAGTGAAGAATTGGTCCTCGATGCCGGTGATCTGCATCGAGCCTGGCTGCTGAAGAGGCTGGATCTGGTTCCCGGAAACGCCGAGCTTTTTGTATTGCAGCATGTTCAAGCTGTCGGCCTGCTTGTAGAAAACGGCCACTAGCTGCGACGCTTTGTAGACGGCTTTGTCGCCGAATCCCCCGCGCCAGGCGATGGCAGGAGCGAGCGGCTTGCCATCGAGCGAAGCCGTAACCTCGATGGACATCTGGTAGTCCTGCGTGAATTTCAGTTTCTTGGTGACGTCGAGGTGACCGTCACTAAAGTGGAAGGTGATCTCGGCGGGCGCGGCCAGATTCTGGGAGCCGGGCGTGACTTCGTAGAGCGCGGAATTCGCCTGCGCTTCCAGTTGCGCGTCGGGAAGCATCAGCGAAAGCGGCCAGCCGAGTTCCTGCGCGACATCCTCGTTGACCAGATCGAGCGGGCGCGGCGGCTTCTGATCGTCGAAGTATCTCTTCAGCTTCCAGCTTCGCACCACGCCGCCGTGATTCGATAGCTCGACGCGGTAGAGCGTGCTTTCCACAACAATGTTCTCTTCTTCGGTCGCCCGCGCCGTCGGAATTTTCGGGGCGACAGCCGGCGCGGTGCTTGCGGCCATCTGCGTGGCGCCCGGAGCAGCGGCCGACGGCTGGGCCGAGCCCGCGGCGGGGGCCGTCTGCCCCGTCGTCTGACCGGCAATCTGGCCGGGCTTCTGCGGCGGCGGAACGGGAGGCTGGAAAAAATGCATCCAGGTAAACGTGATGACAATCACTATCACTACGAAAACGATTCCGCGGACCTGGTCCGACATCTCCTTCACTTCGATCCACCCTGAGTTCGCGGCAAATGGGCCGCAGCCGCGCACGGGACCTCGACCGGCACCCCGTCCGGCACGGGATCGAATCCGCCCTTGGTGAAAGGATTGCAGCGCAGCAGCCGCCGGAGCGCGAGGGCGAGCCCCTGCCGCGGGCCGTGGCGCGCGATGGCTTCCGCGGCATAATTCGAACACGAGGGATGAAACCGGCACGCGCCTCCGAAGAACGGCGAAAGGAACGTGATGTAGAAGCGGACCAGCAGGAGCAGAGTCCAGGTGGCAGCGGCCCCCCCACGCGAGGTGAAATCGGCGCGCGGGCTGAATCCGTCCGCCTTTTGCGCAGCGTTCAAGGCGTGGGCGCGCCAGGAATCAGCTTCAGCAATTCCTGCGTCAGCGCTGAAAAATCCGCCGTGGCCGCCGAGCTGCGCGGGTGAATCACGATGTCCCATCCCGGGGAAATCTCCTGTCGGTGCAATCTTAGAATTTCGCGCAGCCGTCGCCGGATGCGGTTGCGCTGGACCGCGTTGCCCAGCGCCTTCTTGATGCTCCACCCAAACCGGCTGAGATCGAGGCCATTGGGGCGAACGAAAATCGTGAACTCGCGGCTCGACCGGCGCCGGCCCTCGCGATAGACGGCGTCGTATTCGGCGCGGCGCACCACGCGGCAGGCGCGCGGCAAGCCAAGCCGCGGCGCGTCAGACTCGCGTGAGGCTGTGGCGTCCTTTTTTGCGTCGTTGGGCAAGAACCTTCCGTCCACCCTGGCTCTTCATGCGTTTGCGGAAGCCGTGTTTTTTGTGGCGGCGGCGCACATGGGGCTGAAACGTACGTTTCGGCAACGATCTTTCTCCTCTATTTTCGCGGGCTGGCCTGTTCTAGCGGCGGAGTCGGCGCATCGGATGCCCCTCGCGGACCCAAGCGAATTACGTAGTGTATGCGACCGGCGCAGCACGGTCAAGGAAGGCCGCCGCGTGGATGACTTAGGTGCGATTTGATTTGACCACGGAAGGTACGATAAGTTCAGGGGCGCCCGCTATGAACAAGAACAGCATCCTCGTCGGGTTGTCAGAGTCGGAAAAGACCGGCTTCGGGAAACTGGACTTTGCCGATCAGTCCCTGCCACAAAAGGTCCTCTCGACGATTTGGGCTGTCGAATCAGAAGTCGACAACGGTGGCTTTTCCCTATATTTTTCCAGCGCCACCGCGGACTCTGCGCCCTTCGTGGTGGAGGCGCTGGAAACGCGAGGTAGTTCTTGTTCCGCTCACGGACGGCAGGGGCAACAGATTCGTGTCAGGATTTCCTCACGGGATTTGTGACCGAGAAGGGCGAAGTCTGGGGCCGTCCCGTGGGCGTCGCCGTGGCGACGGATGGTTCGCTGATGGTCACCGACGACGGATCGAACTCCATCTAGCGAATCACTTACAATAGCCGGCGCACGGAAACCGAACTGCGGGATTGAACAAACTGAATGGAAGGGATTGCGGCGAATGAAGACTCAAATCGTTCGATCGATTGTCGGTTTGGCAGTCGTGATGGCGGCCAGCCTTGCTGCGGCCGCGCAACAGGCAAATCCGCCCACAGGAAATGCGCCGCCAGCGCCTCCGCCACCGGGCCCAACGCTGGCAATTTCCAGCCCGTCTTTTGGTGACGGCGCACGTGTGCCGACGCAATACACGTGCTCGGCAACCACGCCGCCGCCCGGCGGACCGAGAAACATTTCAACCGGTGTGTCGCCCGCGCTGCGGTGGATGAACGCGCCGAAGGGCACGATGAGTTTCGTTCTCATCTTGCACGATCCGGACGCGCATGTCCCCAAGGCCACGACCGACATCACGCACTGGGTTGTGTTCAACATCCCCGGCGATGCTACGGGGCTACCGGAAAGCGTTCCGCCCGATGCGCCGCTGGCGAACGGTGGAATGCAGGGGACGAACATCACCGGGAAGGCCGCGTATCAAGGCCCGTGCGCAGGTCCTCCCAGTCCGCACCACTACACGTTTGAGCTATCGGCGCTCGATCAGAAGCTCGATTTGCCGCAGGGCGCCACGCGCGATCAAATCCAGAAGGCGATGGAAGGCCACGTTCTCGGGAGCGCCGTCTATATCGGGCTTTTTAACCGGTAGATTCGAATCACCATTGGGACGGTGCCAGACGCCGAACAGCCTTTCGATAGCATCTCGCCGCGACGCTTCGCAAGAGTTGGCGCGCGTGTCATTCGCAAATGACACCGCTTCGCGGCGAGCTACTCAGCGGTCGCGCCGAACGCCACTAGGAACAACGCCCCGAGAAGCAGGTCAATGCAGCCGAGCGCCAGATCGCCCGCACCGATCCGCCGCTGCATGTAAAGGACGATCACCGGAAATCCAAAGCCCAGCTTTTCGAGTACGGAGGGAATTATCATCGCCCTGAAACGCACCGGGTTCTTCGCGATCACAAAAAATGCGAACTGCCACGCCAGCCCAATCCCCGCGAATCCGTAATAGAACCCCGGATGGGTGATCGCCGGCGGGTCCTGCCGGCCGATCAGGTCGAAGATGAAATACAGCGGCGTCAGCGCCAGCACGCCCCAAATGCCCGCGCCCCAAAACACAATTTTCGCGAATTTCACTTCGACATCTTCCATCCGCCTGGATCAGAAGCCGGTCGTGCCGAACGCCTGCTTCACGTGCGGTTTCAAAAGATAGAGCGCAATCCACAGATCAACCGCCACGATAATCGCCCGCCAGAAGACAAGCACCGGATGGAAATGAACGAGAGCGCTCAGCAGGCCAAGCGCATTGAATACCACTCCCAGGCCGCAAAGTACGATCAGCAGTATCCGAGCCCAATTCAGCAGTTTCCATAGCCCGATGCCGAGGGCCACATACAGAACCGCCATGCCGAACAGCACCACGCCAACGACGGCGCCCCCAATTCCTGCCAGCATGGCAAACTGCGGACGCGCCGCCATGTTGGCCACGATGGCTCCGCCCAACAACACCGCTAGAGCGGCCAGTGTTAACAGACCCGTTCCGATAAACGCCAGCACCGCCAAAATCGTCACGCCCGTGGGACGTTCCATAGTGACCTCTCTTTGGTGACTTCTCTATGCGGGATAAGTCATTTCGATTGAGCGTTACCCGAGCCGCAGCCTCTTCGCCGCATCCGGATTTTGCGCGACGGTACGTCAATCGTCCGGCGAGGTCAAGAAGAAAGAAAACCCAACTGGGAACGTGAGTTCGATGTAAACTCCCCCAGCTAGTGCACAGCATTAGCCCGGCGCGGTGGGCTCCGGGCTGCGTTGGGGAGTTCCGAATGAGCGTGCCAACGTCCAAGCAACTGCGAATTTCTGCCGTCGTTTTATCCGGTCTTCTTCTGATGTGGGTGGGCGAGGCGCGCCTCGCCACAGTGCGCGCGCAATCGACTCAATCGCAAACGGCTCCCCCACAGACCGCAGCCGAAGCAGCGGCGCAAACGCAGCCGCCGCAATCGCAGCAAACGGAGGCGGCCCTGGCGCCGGCTCCGCCAAACTCCAATGCGCCGGAAATGGCCACGCAAGAGACGTCCGTGCCCCTGCGCGTGCTGGTAAATCTCGTCCCGTTGCGCGTAATCGTCCGCGACTCCAAGGGCAATGCCGTCTCGACTCTTCGCAAGGAAGATTTCCAGCTGTTTCAGGACGGCAAGCCGCAAATCATTTCGAATTTTTCGGCCGTGCTGCCGCCCCCGGCCGCGCATCCCGGCGTAGCCGCGAATTCCGCGCCATCCGCGGCGGCGCAGCCTGGAGTTCCCGCTCCCGGCTTTCTGCCGCCTTCGCGTTTCGTCGCGCTGCTGTTTGACGACGCGCACATCAACATTCAAGACGCGGTGCAATCCCGCATCGCCGCAACCAAGTACGTTGACGCTTCGCTCGCTCCCACCGACCGCGCCGCCGTTTACACCATGTCCGGCCAGTTTCAAGTGGACTTCACGGAAGATCGCGCCAAGCTCCACGCGTCGCTCATCAGCATCCAGCCCCGCGCCGTGACGGCGTCCGCAGAAGTGACCGACGATGAGTGTCCGCCGATGGACCTCTACGAGGCCGATGACATTGCGAACAAATCCGACGATCAGGCCATCAGCGTCGCCACGCAGGACGCTCTGAGCTGTAGCAACACTCAAAACTCGAGCCCGCAGGGCGGTGGCCCAACCCCCGGCCAGATCGCCGCGGCCCGGGCGCTCGCCGAAGCCATCGCACGGCGCAAGGTGGAGGAAGGAGAGCAAGAAACCGAAGCCGTCTTCCGCCGCCTGCGGGAAATCATGGCGCGCATGGCAGCGTTGCCGGGGCAGCGAAATATCGTCCTCATCTCTCCCGGGTTCATCTACCCGAACCTTGAGACCGAATATTCGGATTTGATCGACTTCGCCATTCGCCAGAACATTTTCATCAACACGCTCGACGCGCGCGGGCTGTACGTCCCCGATCTGAACGGCGACATCAGCCAGGCGAACCACGATCCCAATCCGGCCGGCGCAGGAATCCGCATGAGGTACCGGCTCGATGGCCAGCGGCGGCAAACCGAGACGTTGATAAACTTTGCGCTGGACACAGGCGGATGGACTTTCCACGACAACAACGATCTACTCCAGGGCCTGCGTGAAGTAGCCTCGGCGCCCGACGCTTACTATTATCTCGCGTACGTTCCAGCGAACATGAAATTCGACGGGCATTTTCACTCGCTGAAAGTCACGCTTCTTGCCAAGAACAAGTACTCGATCCAGGCGCGCCGCGGTTATTTTGCGCCAATGCACGGCGAAACGCCTGAGGAG
>JARLGK010000146.1 GCA_031296075.1 Candidatus Acidiferrales bacterium | reverse complement strand
GCGGCCGTGGCTGGACTGGCAATCGAGACGGTGTAACTCCAAATGCTCGGAAAAACCGGGTAGCCGGACGAAGCGCTTGAGAGTGGATTTGCGCATTTGTGCGACATCCTTGAATTTCATGTGGTTTGCGACGAGAGCGAGAATCTGCTGGGTATCGTCATTGGAAAAACGCAAGCGATGGCAGATAGCCGTGGCCATCTTCACACCGACTTCCGCGTGGCCATCGAAACGGATGCGGTCCCCGGTGGCGGCCGCAGAGCGAAACGTGGGGGGTTTGCCGACATCGTGCAGGAGTACGCCCCAAGCAAGTGTAGGGGAGACTCCGGCGGGCAGGCCCGCAAGCATCAGGCGGGTGTGAATCCAGACGTCGCCCTCGGGATGAAACTCCGGGGGCTGCGGGACACCTTGCATGGCGGAGATTTCGGGAAGGAGTTGCTGGAGCAGGCCGGAATCATATAGCAGGTCGAAGCCTCGGCGTGCGGCCCCTTCGGTGAGAAGCTTCGTTAGCTCTTCCCGGATGCGCTCGGGAGAGACAACGTGAATTTCCGGGGCGTGTTCCTGAATGGCGGCGAAAGTGGCGGGCTCGATGGCGTATGCGAAACGCGCAGCAAAGCGGATCGCGCGAAGCATGCGCAATTTGTCTTCGGTGAAACGCCGTTCGGGATCGCCGATGGCGCGGACGAGCCCAGCATGAAGATCGTTCTGGCCGCCGACATAATCGAGGACTTCTCCGGTATCGTGGCGCATCAGCAGGCCGTTGATGGTGAAATCACGGCGGGCGACGTCTTCCTGAGGTGTCTTGGAGTAAAGCACGCGATCGGGATGGCGGCCGTCGGAATAGCCCAGGTCGGAGCGAAAGGTGGCGACTTCGACCTTGGCGGCATCGCGAAGAACAAGCACAACGCCGAATTGGGCGCCCACTCCGACGCTTTCGGGGAAAAGTTGCAAGACACGCTCCGGAGTAGCATCGGTGGTCACGTCGTAGTCGGCGGGCTCGCGCTTAAGCAACAGGTCGCGGACACAACCGCCGACGAGCAAGGCCTGATGGCCATGGCGGCTCAGGGTATCGCAAATCGAATTGGCCAGCTCGCGGGAATTCACGGTCTGATTATGCGCCAGATGCGGCGAAGCTCGAACAAGAATTGAGAGGAGTGAGAAACGCAGAGGTTATTTACAACGAAGAACAAGGCACGTGATGTCGTCGGACTGGCGGGTGGCGCCGACGAATTGTCCCACCTGCTGCATGAGATATTGCAAGCTTGCCTGCGCGGGCAGATTGGGGAGATCACGGACGAGGTGGAGCCAGCGCGCGTCGGTGAACTCCTCGCCGGCGGAATTGAAGGCTTCGACGACGCCATCGGTGAATAGAACGAGTGTATCGCCGGCTTGGAGATCGACGGAAGCGGCGACAAAGGCTGCTTCACGGAGAATGCCGAACGGCAAGCCGCCGGATTCGAGGCGTTCGATGCCACCGTTAGCACGGCGAACGACGGGTGAATTGTGGCCGGCGTTCACATAGACCAGGCGGCGCGTGGAAGGATCGTACTCGCCAATCACGCCGGTGGTGAAGCGGCGGCCTTCGAGGCTGTGGGCGCAGGCGTAGTGATTCAAGCGCTCGGCAAGCTGCGTGAGGGGAAGGCCCTCGGAGGCGAGGGTGTGCAAGCTGGCCTGGAGAGTGGCCATGAGAAGCGCGGCCGGTACACTTTTGCCCGCGACATCCGCCATGACGAGGAGCAACTTGCCGCCGGAAGCAGCGTCAGCCGTGGGAAAGAACGCGTCGTAATAATCACCCGCGACCGAGTTTTGGGGACGGGTCCAGAAGGCCACTTCCGCGCCGGGAATAGCGGGGGGCTCCGAGGGCACGAGCCAGGATTGGATTTCGCGGGCAATCTCGAGGTCACGCTTCATGATGACTTTGTCGGCGAGTTCGAGAGACAACAGAAGAAGGAAAAGAAGAGCGGAAACGAACTCGAAGTTGAAATCCAGAGCGATTTGGTTGCCGTAGTGAAATTTGACGCCGGAAACGAGAAGCAAAGCGAGGGCGACAAGCAGGAGGACGCGGCGCGCAGGCGTGAGCTTGCTCAGAAGCGCCCAGAAAAACTGTTTGATAACAGGCCAAGGCTGCTTCCATCGCGGAAGTTTGCGGATTTCGTCCCAATCGACGTCTTTGCCGTAGAAGCCGTAGCTGGAGCGCGCGTCGGCGGCAAACTGCGACCAAAGATCTTCGACGGCGCGGCCTTCGCTGACACGTCGCCAGAAGTTCTGCACGTGCTCGATCGCGGTGGGACGCGGAGGCGGAGGGCCGGGGGTTGTGGAAGAGGGAGCGCTCATGGATTGCCAGTATAAGACATTGGTGAGAGGCGCGCAGCCGGGCGCAGGGAATTAGGGGTCGTCGCGGCGCAGAGAACCGCCGAATTGGACGGAGCCGAAACCGAATTTGTCGCGGAGGCGGTCGGTGGCTTTGGTGAGCTTTTCGAGCTTTTCGCGGCGTTCGGCTTCGAGGAGGTCGAGCTGTTCGGCGCCATGAGAAAGGCCGGAGAGCGCGACGCCCAGGAGGCGGACCTTGCGCTTGCCGTCGCGATGTTCGCGGAAAAGACCGAGAAAGGCGGCGAAGATATCGCTGTCCAAGCGCAGGGGATCCTGAAGCGTCTTGGACCGTGTGTGGGTTTCGAAGCCCGCGTAACGAATAGTGAGGGTGAGTGTGCGGGAAGAGAGGCCAGCTTCGCGTAAGCGTTTGCAGGCTTTTTGAGAGAGGTGGCTGAGCAGGGCCTCCAACTCCTGCACGTTGTCCGTGTCTTCCCCAAAGGTGTGATTGTGCGAGATGGACTTTGGTTCGGCGTCAATCAGGAATTCGTAGGCGTCGCCCCCGCGCGCTTTGCGATAGAGCGCATCGCCCCACTGGCCGAAGATCTTTTCCAGTTTTTCCTGGGGGTGAGAAGCGAGCTGCTCGACGGTTTCAATGCCCAGGGCGCGGAGAGCACGCTCGGTGACTTCGCCAATGCCGGGAATTTTGCGGATGGGCACCGGCGCAAGGAAGCGTGCTTCCATGCCGGGCGCCACCCAGACGAGGCCGCGCGGCTTGGCTTGTTCGGAAGCCACTTTGGCGACCAGGCGCGTGGTGGCAAGCCCGCCGGAACACGGAAGTGAGGTGGTTTGCGTGATGGAGCGGAGGAGCTTGTCCGCGGCGGCGATGGGCGGACCATGAAGGCGCTCCGTGCCCGAGAGATCGAGATAGGCTTCGTCAATGGAGACCATTTCCACAATGGGTGAAAACCTGGCGAGGATGGAGGCGACGCGATCGCTCCATTCGGAATATTTTTCATGATGGCCGTCGAGGAAAACAGCATGCGGACACAAACGTGCCGCTGTCCGCAAAGGCATGGCCGAATGGATGCCAAACTTGCGCGCTTCGTAGCTGGCGGCGGAAACGACCCCGCGCTGGTCGGGCCTGCCGCCGACGACCACGGGTTTGCCGCGAAGTTCGGGGCGCGCGAGGAGTTCCACGGAGACGAAGAAGGCGTCCATGTCCACGTGGAGGATAGAAGAATGCTGGGGAGTATCGTGCACTTCAGTGGGATCGTGTTTGGCGCGGAAGCGAGCGAGGTCCGGCATGGCGTTAGCGTACGACTTTGATTTACGGCAAGCAACGTTTTCGCGGAGCAGAAATGCAGGGGTTTCAGCTCACGCTCGAGGATTACGGCTGGATGGAAAGCCGCAACAACGTGGGGCGGTGGAGAGCACTCTGATCATCGCCGATCACAAATTTCCCTGGATATTCGCCGTGATGCACAACCAGCCCTGCGGGTTTGGCCGTGTGTGGAACCCGGAAGGGCAACCAGACCCGAAACGATTCGCCGGGGCCCAGTTCATCCGTCAGCCAGTGCGTTGGTTGAGTATTTTGTGGGATGGTTGCGGCGCATGTTGGGTAGCGGTTCCCGGACTGATCCTCAAGTTCGACACGAGCATCTCGGGCACGCTGGCGAACTCTCTTGGCGTCGCTGGAGACTTCGACGATGGCGATCCACGTGTCGCTGCCCGGAGCGGGCGGACAGGGAAGCTTCGGAGAGAATTCCGCGGGCGTTGCGTCGAGGGCCGCGACACACCAGTCATCGAAACATTCCCGGTTGCCGGAAGCGAAGGTGCGGCGCGGCATGGCGAAGCCGACCACTGGAAGAACTACGGCGTATCCGGCCACGAAAACACCCAGGAGGCGCGCCAGGCGGACGGCAGAATCCCGGCGGCGGCGAAGCGCGGCGATGGCAATGCGAATGAGAAGGATGAACACGAAAAGGACAGAGGCGAGAAAGAACAAGTCGGATAGCTTCATGGGATCTCCGGAATAATGAGCCACAACTTTACAATACAAAGTACTTGATGTCGAGAGCGATTTCGGAAAGAAGAGGTACGGCGAAAGTCTCAGATGCGGCTTAAGTCCGTTCGACGGCTAGAACGCGAGGGATGCCGGCGAGGTCGTTGGTGACCCCAAGGTTGGTCCAGTGGCGCGATTCGAGAAGTGGCTGCACGGCGGGCAGGCTGTCGTGGCCGAGTTCGAGAACCAACAAACCGCCGGGCTTCAGGAATTCATGAGACTGAGCCACGAGTTCGGCGTAGAACTCATAGCCTTCTTCGCCGCCGTATAGAGCGACTTCGGGTTCATGTTCACGGACCTCGCGGGCGAGCGTCTCCGCCGTGCGGCGACCGACGTATGGCGGATTACTCACGATCAAATCGAAGCGGACGGGGGTAAAGGCCTCAAAAAGGTCGGACTCAAGAAAACGAATACGGTCTGCGAAACCGCGACGAGCGGCGTTGCGGCGGGCTACATCGAGGGCGGTGGCGGAAATATCCGTGGCATAGACGTTGGCGTCGGGGAGCTCCTTGGCCAAAGCGATGGCGATACAGCCGGAGCCGGTGCCGACATCCACGAGGGTGAGGCCGTTTCCGGTAAGACGCGGCGGACGGCCGGCGCGGAGTTCGCGGAGGGCGAGGCGATCGAGCGCAACCTCGATAAGATGCTCGGTTTCCGGGCGAGGGATCAGGACGTCGGAAGTGATTTCGAATTCGAGATCCCAAAACTCCTGCTTGCCGGTGAGGTGCTGCGTGGGCTCGCCGTTGGCGCGGCGTTGAATGAGAGCGAAATACTGACTCGTGGTATCAGCGGAGAGAATTTCTTCCGGATGCGCATAGAGCCAGGTGCGATCACGGGCGGCGACATAGAGGAGTAGAAGCTCAGCAACCAAGGTGAAGGAAGGGACGTTAGCTTCGCGCAGCCGGCCAATTCCCTGCTTGAGCAGAGAGCGCACAGAGCGATCTGTGGTGACCACGGTCATAGATGAGGCTCAACCGATCAGGCGTTCCTTCTGGCGGCCGCTGGCTTCCACGGTGCCGTAGGCCGCGCCATTTCCCGCATAGGCATATTTGGCGATGGCGCAGCCACCGAGAGCGGAGTGGCCAACAGCCAAGCCGCCAAACGCGCGCCAGCCGATTGCGACACCAGCCAGCGCGAAGAGTCCCAGAGAGACGCCGCCCACCGAAATGACGCCGACTGCCAAGCCCCCGATGGCGATGAAACCGAAAGCCAGGCCACCGAGCGCAATGACGCCGGTGGCGCGTCCTCCGATGGCAATGATGCCGTGAGCTGCGGGGCTATAGGAAACCAGCGGCAGTCCGGCGATGCGCGTGGATGATTCGTAGACGTAGTCCTTCGAGAGAACAACGGCGGTGACGAAGTGAGTCAGGCCGATAAAGACAATCATGTAAATGATGAAGAAGACCCAGAAGGGCATCATGATTTTGAGCGACCGGTCGGGATCGGAAAACGAGTCACTGATCCGGCGCATCCAAACGGGACCTGGCTTCAAACCTGGACGGGAAAGCATGGGAACCTCCGTAAAAGAGATTATGCCTCGTCTAGCTCCTGTTTGAGGCGTTCCGCTTCGTAGTGGCCTACCAGACCGTCGACGAGCGGGGCAAGTTTGCCATCCATGACTTCGGTGAGTTGGTGGATGGTCAGGCCGATGCGGTGATCGGTGACGCGATTCTGGGGATAGTTGTAAGTGCGGATTTTCTCGGAACGGTCGCCGGTTTTGATCTGGCCGCGGCGCTCGGCGAGGATGGCGGCTTGTTGCTTTTCGAGTTCCATTTCGTAGAGACGCGCGCGGAGCACGCGCATGGCCTTGGCGCGATTCTTGATTTGTGATTTTTCGTCCTGCTGAGAGACGACGAGGCCGCTGGGCAGATGCGTGATGCGCACGGCGGAATAGGTGGTGTTGACAGACTGGCCGCCGGGGCCGGAGGAACAGAAGGTGTCAATGCGAAGATCCTTGGCTTCGATCTTGATGTCGATGTCGTCGGCCTCGGGAAGGACCGCGACAGTGGCGGCGGAGGTGTGGATGCGGCCCTGGGTCTCTGTGTCTGGCACGCGCTGCACGCGATGCACGCCGCTCTCGTACTTTAGCTTGGAATAGACCTTATTGCCG
>JARLGK010000145.1 GCA_031296075.1 Candidatus Acidiferrales bacterium | reverse complement strand
CTGAATTCCTATGGACACGCCGCACGGAATCTGGTCGCGCGTGCCGCCCAAAAGTTTTGCCAGCGGCAGGTTCTTCTGCTTCGCTTCGGCGTCCCAGAAGGCCGTTTCGATCGCGGCCTTGGCCATGTTGTGTCCGCGTACAGCCGAGAGTAGATCCCCCACCTCCGACGCCGCGGCGATCTCCCTTCCCTTCAGCAACGGCCACAGATAATCGCGCAGGATCAACCACGCCGTCTCGACTGTTTCGTAGGAGTAGAACGGATTCTCGCAGGCCGTGCATTCGCCCCACGCGGAGACTCCGTCAACGTCCGCTTCGACCAGCAAGATGCGGCGAAGATCCGATGTGCCGAAGCTGGTCTGAAACGGCGAGAGCAGCCGCAGATGAATTTCGCGAAGCGTGATCTTCCGGAGTCGCATGCTCGCCTTTCAGTCCTTGGCCATTTCGGAAATATGTAGCCTGGCAATCGGAGCGGCCGGCTCGAGCAAATAATCCGTCTCGGCGCCGCGCGATTCGACGCCCGTCGCGACGTAGCCCTTCGCGAACCAGGTCTGAAACTGCTCGCGGGCCAGGGTCTGCAGACGGGCGGCCGACGCGCGATCGCTTTCCCGGATCTCGGCGATATTCGCCGGAACCGACACGCGTTCCGCCGAGCCTTTCAGCGGCGGCACGTCGTCCGCGAGGATGGATTTCACGCGGTCCGATCCCAGCCACCATTCCGCGACCAGCCGGTCCGTCGGCAGGCCGCCGTGCAGCGGACTACCGGTTACGCCGTAACAGTCCGGAATATACCGCCGCGCCACGGCGCCGAGGCGCACCAGATTAAAGTGTCCGTTCTTGAGATCGAGTGGATCGAACGTCCATTCGATGAGGTCGATGCCGCGTTTGAGAGCGTCCTGGCGTTGAAACAGCTTCAGCCGGCGGCCAACTCCGCGGTCGCGAAATTCCGGCAGGACCGCGGTCATGTGCGAGTGCAGATAAGCCTTGCCCGAACGCATGGCAGCCAGCGCCAAAGTAAAACCCGCCATTTTGCCCTCGTGAAACGCTCCCAGCACCTGGCCGCCCGTATGATGTGCGACCACGAACAGCGCCGACGGCACGGCAATCTCCTCGCCCCATACGGAATGTTCGAGGCGGACGCATTCTTCGTATTCCGCGAGCGTCGAGCAGTGGCGGATTTCGATTTCGCGCATGGTAAGGGGCTGAGTCATCGTGAGCGCACGCCGAGTATACGGGATTCTTTTCGGAGTTTACGCGCAACCGATGGCGCCGCCTGCGCCTAAATTGGCCTGGTGCCGCAGAAGAGCGCGAGTTCGCGCCACTTCCAAAAGCAATCGACATCCGCGAAACCGATCTTGCGAAGCCATTGCAGCTGCGTTTCGAGATCGAGCAATTTGTTCGACGGGTCTTCATCCGGCCAGCCGATGGCTTCGAGAAACCGGTCGTGGACCATCGGCGACGGCGATGCAACGTGCTCAAGATTGCAGAAAACTCCTCCGGGCGTCAAAAGGTCGAATATTTCTTGATACAACGATCGCTTTCTCTCATGCACCGCGTGATGAATCGCGAAGCTCGAAATCACGGCGTCGAAGCGCCCCATCGGAGGCAGCGTCGTGTCGAAGTCATGCCGGACGATGGTCACAGAGGCGTCGTTCCCGTAAAGGCCGCGCAACTTGTCCAGCATCGCAGCCGAAAAGTCGAGCGCGACGAACTGCGCGTCGGGCCGGGCGGCCTTCAACAGCGCCACGAGTCTCCCGGCACCTGTTCCCAAGTCGAGAATTCGCTGCGCACCCGCCGGCAAGCATTCCACCAGACAGGACTCGCCCTCGAGGCGATGCGGAATGGAATCCGCGCGGCGGAGATAGTCGAGTGCATGAGCTTCCGTTGACCAGAGATTGACGCCCTGAGGCTCCGTCATCGGCTGTCGTCGCTCCTGATGCGATTTAGTCGTGTAGCGAGCTATAAGTCCAATTTGTAATTATTGCGGTAAGTATAACGATGCCTTATGGACTTTGCCCGTCGAAATAAGATCCACAGTCGCCAGTCTACCCGTGCGCCTTCGCTTCATTCCATAATTCTTCCATGCGTTCGCGCGGCAAATCGGCGAAGCGGCGGCCTTCGCGGGCCGCAGCGGATTCCATCCATTGGAAACGCTGCTTGAATTTGCGATTCGCGCTCTTCAGCGCAATTTCGGGATCCACGCCCAGAAACCGCGCGACGTTCACTCCCACGAAAAGCAGATCGCCGACCTCTTCCTCGAGCCGAGCGCTGGGCTTGGTTGCGCTGGCACGGCCCGGTGGCGCCACAGCCGCGAGTTCGCGCTTCTCCTCATCGAGCTTGTCGAAGATGCCGCCCAGGTTCTCCCAATCAAAGCCCACGTGCGACGCGCGGCGCGTGAGTTGATACGCTTCCAGCACCGCGGGAAGCGAACGCGGCACACCTCCGAGAATCGAATTTGCGGCAGCGTTGTTCCCTGCCGTTCTTACCTTCGCGCTGTGTTCTTCTGCGCGTTCTTCGGCCTTGATCTGTTCCCAACTCTTCAGCACTTCCGCCGAAGTACCGGCCTTGGTGCTACCGAAAACATGCGGATGGCGGCGGACCATCTTCGCGTGCACGGATTCGATCACGTCCGATATCGTGAAGCCTCCGGTCTCTTCGGCGAGAATCGCCTGAAAAACAACCTGAAGCAGCAAGTCGCCCAGTTCGGAGCAAAACTTGCGCGGATCGTCCGACTCCATCGCGTCGAGAACCTCGTAGGTCTCCTCGATCAGGAATTTGCGGAGCGATCCGTGAGTCTGCTCGCGATCCCACGGACACCCGTTTGCGCCGCGGA
Organism: Candidatus Acidiferrales bacterium; assembly: GCA_031296075.1. Taxonomy (GTDB): domain Bacteria; phylum Acidobacteriota; class Terriglobia; order Acidiferrales; family UBA7541; genus Palsa-295. The sequence continues at coordinate 5,406 of JARLGK010000145.1, read as the reverse complement.
GCCGCGCCTGCAGCGCGACCAGCCTTTCAAACCACTTCCCCGCGGCACGGTCGCGCGCGGTGATCGCTATCCGCGCCCGGTTGGGCGCACTGCGGCGCCGCGCGCCCTTCGGCTGCCTCCGCTTCGATGATTGTTTCCGCTGGCGCATGATGAATTCGGAGGCGTGCCGATCCGTTGCCGCGCCTCGCGACACGACAATTTACAGTGACAATTCGCGCGTAACAAGGAAAGAGTGCGCGCCGCAGACAATCTTGCGGACGCCTTGTCGCCAGCAGATGCGGATGTTAGACTTTTCGCTCACGGTCGACATCCAACACGGCGCTGCCTCTCAAAGACGCGGCGGCCGTTTTCCAAGCACTTCCGAGACTCGAGGGCACCCAGCGTGGCTGATCCCAAGCAAGAAGAAGGCTTCAAGGTCGTAGACCGGCGGCATTTCACCGAGACCGGCGACTTGCGCGAAGGCGCGGTCGAGCAGGAGCGTCGCGAGGAAGAGGCGGCGACAAAGGCCGCCATCGCGCAAGCTGCCGCGAAAGCAAAGGCCGCTCCGGCGTCTCCGGAGCCAACCGCCGCGAGCCCGCTTGCCGTGGAGGCTCCCGCCGAGACCGTCGCGTCGTCGCGCAGCTTTCAGATGCTGGTGGATTTTCTGACGCGCAACGCGGCTGCAATGATGGGCGGTATGGCCGATCCGCAGACCGGCCAGGCCTATGTGGACCTCGAGGGAGCCCGCGAGGTGATTGATATGCTCGACGCGCTGCGCGAGAAAACGCGCGGCAACCTCGCCAAAGCGGACGACGAGTTGCTGGTTGAAGTGGTCGGCAGTTTGAAGCTTACGTTTATGGAAATCTCGAAAGCGGCTGCCGAGGCGATGGCAAAGAAGAACGCCAAAAAGTGACGATCCGACCAGGATCGTCATCCTGAAGCCGGCGCTTTTGCCTTGGTCGGCTGAAGGATCTCTCTTCACGATCCGGTTCCGATCGTCATCGTAGCTCCGGCCTCCCACCTAGCTAGTTCTCACCGCGAAAGTGTAAAATCGTTTCTCTGAGTTCATGTCCTCAATTCAACTGACCGTGCTCGGATCGGGAACATCCATGGGCGTGCCGACCCTCGGATGCCACTGCGCCGTCTGCGAATCCGCCGATCCGCGCGACAAGCGCACGCGCCCCTCGATCCTGCTCGCCTACGGCGGACGCAACGTCGTGATTGATACCACGCCGGATTTCCGCTTCCAGGCCATGCGCGCGGGAATTGATCGGCTGGACGCGGTCATCTTCACGCACGGGCACGCCGATCACATCCTCGGCCTCGACGATATTCGGCCATTCAATTTGAAGCAGCGAGGCGCCGTGCCGATTTATGCCGCCGCCGATACGCTCGCGATCCTGAAGCGCCAGTTCTCCTACATTTTCGAAGAGGCGCAGCCCGGCACCACCATCCCACTGATCGACCTGCACACGATCGACGGGCCATTCGATCTTTTCGGCGCGCGTTTCGTGCCCATCTCGGCCATTCACGGCACGCAGCCCGTCCTCGGTTTCCGCGTGGGGAAAATGGCCTACCTGACCGACTTCAGCGAGGTGCCGGAAAGCTCGAAGGCCCTGCTCGGCGGGCTGGACGATTTCATCCTCGACGCCCTGCGCTACGTCCCGCACCCCACGCATTCCACCGTCGAACAATCGCTCGCTCTGGTCAAGGAACTGAAGCCGAAGCGCGCATGGTTCACGCACATCTGCCACGACCTCGGCCACGTGGAAGCCAATGCCAAGCTGCCGGAGCACGTTCGGCTATCGTACGACGGACTGCAATTCGAGGTCGAACTCTGATGGCGTTTGGCGTCGTGCATTCCGCCCAGGAGTGGGTGGCGCGGTTCGGCAATTCGGGAAAGCGCTCCGTCGTCACCATCGGCAATTTCGACGGCGTCCACCTGGGCCATCAGAGGATTTTGCACACGGTACTCGATCAAGCTCGCCGGTCGGATGCGTTGGCGGCAATGCTGACCTTTTACCCCCATCCGGCGAAGGTTCTGCGGCCGGCCGAAGCCCCCGCCCTACTCCAGACGCTTGAACAGCGACTCGCGGCGATCAACGCCACCGGAATTGATGCCGTGCTGGTGCTGCGCTTCGACGCGGAACTCGCAAACGTCAGCCCCGAAGATTTTGTGCGGCGCTTTCTCCTGGATTCGATGGCCGTGCAAGCGGTTCTCGTGGGCGGCAATTTCCGGTTCGGGCATCGGGGAGCCGGAGATGTAACGCTGCTCGGCGAACTGGGCCAGCAATGGGGATTCGCGGTCGAAATCGTGCCGCCGGTGATCGAACGCGGCGGCGTGGTTTCCAGCACGGCGATACGCGCCGCGATTCGCGAAGGGCGCGTGGACGAGGCGCGCAACATGCTCGGACGACCCTACGCGCTCGAAGGCCAGATACGCACCGGCACCGGGCAGGGGCGAAAGCTCGTCGTACCCACGTTGAACCTGGCGACCGATCAGGAAGTGCTCCCGAAAACAGGCGTGTACGCCACGGAGGCTGTCGTCGCGGGGAAATCCTACCGCGCGGCGACCAATGTCGGCATGCGGCCCACCTTCGACGGCGCACGACTCACGATAGAATCCCATCTGTTCAATTTCACCGAGAATTTGACTAGCGGGGATCTCGAAGTGCGCTTCTGGCACCGCCTGCGCGATGAGCGCAAATTCTCCGGCCCCGCGGAGCTGCGCGAGCAAGTGCTGAAGGACATCGACCAGGCGAAGGAATATTTCCAGGCGGCCAAGAGAAATTAGAGCCAATATCGCTGCAGCCGTTGAATCTCTTCCGAGGTGAAACTGAGGCGGGGTCAACCAACGGAATCACGAGTCACTAATCACCAATCACTAATCGCCACTCACGCTCTTCCCCCTGCAATCGTCGCAAACCCCGCCGATCTCCGTACGCGCGACGCTGATTTCGATGCCGCAGTCGCGAGAGATCTGTTTCTTCAGGTCCTCGTAGAGCGGGCTTTCGACCTCGCGGACTTTACCGCAGCGAATGCAGGCGACGTGGATATGGTCGCGCGGCCCGTGGCTCTCGTAATAATGGCGATGTCCGCGCAGATGCAGCAGGTCGAGCTCGTCAATCAGACCAAAGCCTTTCAGGAGGTCGAGAGTGCGATACACCGTGACGCGCGTGATGTCCGCGTCAATCTTCTGCGCCTGTTCGAGGATTTCGGAGGCATCCATGTGGCGCGCCGCGGACTCCATCACCTGCAGCACGACGCGCCGCTGGCGCGTCAGCCGAATTCCGCGCGAGCTCAACTCCTTCTGTAGACGGCCTGCTGGCTCGTTATCGTTGATGCGCTCGCCGGTTGATACACGGTGTAGAGGAGTGGCTGACATTGTCCCAACCACAATTGTACCAAAAACGGGTTTCCAGCCGTCGCGGGAATGTAATCCAGCCGCAGGCGGACGCCCGCGACTGCGTCTTAGTGGTGAGCCTGAATGATCCTCATGATGTCGCTGTACATCACGAAGGCGAAAAGGCCTAGAAGAAACACGAGGCCGACCTGTACGAATCGCTCCTTGAACGCGATGCTCAAATCGCGGCGCATCACGCCCTCGATCGCCAGCATCAGGACGTGGCCTCCGTCGAGGATCGGAATCGGCAGAAGATTGAGCAAGCCAAGATTCAGGCTGATCACCGCCCCCAGGAACAGCAGGTCCACCGGGCCGCGCTTCGCCGCTCGCCCCGACTCGCGGGCGATTCCGATGACGCCCTGCAAATCGCGCACGGAAACTTTGCCACTGGCCAGGCCGCCGAGAACGTTCCCAATCTGGCGAACTCCGTTTACCGTGGAACCGGCGCTATTCCTCGCCGAGGCAAAAAATGACTCCCGCTCGTAATAATCCTGCGTGCCGGGCAACACTCCCACCTGCCACACCATCTTGCCGTCCGGATCCATCGTCCGCGCCGGAGTGACGGCGAGCGGCATGTCCTTGCCATTTCGCGACACGACGAAGCGAATTTCGCGGCCTTCGGAATTGTGGACGGCGTCCACAAACTGAGGCCACGTGACCACGGGCTGGCCATCTATGGAAGTCACGACGTCACCGGACTGCAATCCCGCTTTGTCCGCCGGCGTGCCTGGAAGAACTTCGTCCAGCACAGCCCGCATGGCCGGATAGCCGAATAGATCATCGGAGGTTGCCAGCGGCGGGACCGCGATGGTGAGAGCTTTCTCTGCGCCGCCGCGCGATACAACCACCGAGAGCGAATCTCCCGGCTTCGCGTTTTCGGCCTGCGTGAAAACATCTCTCCATGCCGGAGTCTTCACGCCGTTTACTTGGACGATGCGGTCCCCGGCCTGCACGCCTGTCGGCGATGCAGCATGTGGGACTGCCACCACGTCCGCAGGCTGGCGGAAATAACTTGGCGTGGGGATCCCGACCAGCCAGAAAACTCCCATGAAAACCACAAACGTGAGAAGTATGTTCATCGCCGGTCCGGCAATGGCAATCAGACAGCGTTGCCACCGCGGCCGCGAAAGGAACTCGTAAGCTGCTCCGGTGCGCTCCTCGACTGGGTTGTCGCCCGCCATGCGCACGTAACCGCCGAGCGGCAACCCGCTGATGCGGTAATCGGTGTCGCCGCGCTTTACTCCCCAGAGGCGCGGGCCGAATCCGATGGAAAACACGTCCACGCGCACGCCGCACCATTTCGCGACGATGAAGTGGCCCCACTCGTGGAGCAGGACGAGGATGCCGAGTACGATGCCGCCGGCGATTAGAATCCTGAGTGTGTCCGTCATCATCTCTCTTTATTTTACAGGAAAGCCGGCGCGTTTCGAAATGCGTCCTTTGCCGCCCCAGCGCCTAAAGGCAAACAACAAGACCCCCCTCGGCGCTACCGCTTGCGATCCACGGCCAGATGAGCCAGACGCCGTGCCTCTGCATCCGCCGCCAGCACGTCATCCACGCTGTGCATCGCGCCGCGTGGCATCTGCTCCAGTACCCGCTCGATCACCGCCGCAATTCCCGGGAACGAGAGCCTCCGCTCCAGAAACGCCGCCACGGCGATTTCGTCCGCCGCATTCAGCGCGCACGGCAAAGGCCCACCTTGGCGCGCCGCCTCCCTCGCCAGTTCGAAGCAGCGGAACTTCCGCGGAGGCACGTCCTCGAAGTCCAGCCTTCGCAGCGCGGACCAGTCCAGCGCACATTGCTTAGATGCAACTCGCTGCGGATAAGTTAGCGCATATTGAATGGGCATGCGCATGTCGGTGGGTCCCAGTTGCGCCAGGATCGAGCCGTCCACGAATTCAACCATTGAGTGAATTGTGGATTGCGGGTGAATCACCACCCGAATCTTGTCCAGATCCATCCCGAACAGCCATTTCGCCTCGATTACTTCGAAACCCTTGTTCATCAGTGTGGCTGAATCAATG
>JARLGK010000144.1 GCA_031296075.1 Candidatus Acidiferrales bacterium | reverse complement strand
CCAATTCCAGCGGGAGCGCATGCTACTCTGCAAATTCCGGCGGTTCTAGTACCGCGGGCGAATAACTATGTCTTCACGACTCGGTGAAATCCTCGTCAAGGACAACCTGATCTCCGCAGATCAGCTGAAGCAGGCGCTCGAACACCAGAAAAAGAATGGAGGCCGGCTGGGAACTTGCCTGGTGAAGCTGGGCCTGGTCAGCGACGACGACATCACCGCGGTACTTTCCCGCCAGTACGGCGTTCCGTCCATCAATCTGAAATTCTACGAAGTCGATCCAGCGGTGATCAAGTTGGTCCCGCAGGAAACAGCGGTCCGCTACCAGATCGTGCCGCTGTCCCGGGTCGGTTCGACCCTGACGATCGCGATGACGGACCCGACGAACGTCTTCGCCATGGACGATATCAAGTTCATGACCGGGTTCAATGTGGAGCCGGTGGTGGCGTCGGAGACGGCGATCAGCGAGGCCATCCACAAGTTCTACGGCGAAGTCGAGAGCGTCGAAGAGCTCGACAAGGTGATGAAGGACCTCACGGGCGAGGAAGCGGACGCCCTGGAGCTTGCGGCCGAAGAAACGGAGATGGACCTGGCCAGCCTGTCCAAGGCGGCCGAAGAAGCGCCCATCATCAAGCTGTGCAACCTGATCCTCACCGACGCGGTCAAGCGCGGCGCAAGCGATATTCACGTGGAGCCGTACGAGAAGGAGTTCCGCGTCCGGTTCCGCATTGACGGAATTTTGCAGAACGTGATGGCCCCGCCGCTGAAGCTGAAAGACGCGATGACCAGCCGCATGAAGATCATGTCCAAGCTGGACATCAGCGAGAAGCGGCTGCCGCAAGACGGCCGCATCATGATCAAGTACCTGAAGGATGGCAAGAAGAAGGAACTGGATTTCCGCGTTTCGACCGTCCCCACGCTGTTCGGCGAAAAGATCGTTCTCCGCTTGCTCGACAAGGAAAACCTGCGCCTCGACATGACCAAGCTCGGATTTGAGCCCGAAGCGCTGGCGAAATTCGAACGGCAAATTCTGAAGCCGTACGGCATGGTGTTGGTCACCGGGCCGACGGGCTCGGGCAAGACGAATACGCTTTATTCATCCGTCGCGCGGTTGAACACCGCTGAAACCAACATCATGACGGCCGAGGATCCCGTCGAGTTCCAGCTTCCCGGAATTAACCAGGTGCAGATGAAGGAGCAGATCGGGCTGAATTTCGCGTCGGCGCTGCGCGCCTTCCTGCGGCAGGACCCGAACATCATCCTGGTCGGCGAAATTCGAGACTTCGAGACGGCGGAAATCGCGGTCAAGGCGGCGCTCACCGGCCACCTCGTGCTATCGACGCTGCACACGAATGATGCCCCCTCGACAATCAGCCGATTAATGAATATGGGTATCGAGCCGTTTCTCGTGGCGACCTCGGTGAACCTGATTTGCGCGCAGCGGCTGGTTCGCCGCATCTGCGTGGGATGCAAGGAGCCGCTCCAGATTCAGGGTCCGGCTCTCATTGAGGCGGGGTACTCGCCCGAGGAGGCTTCGAAAACGATCGTGCAGCACGGCAAGGGGTGCTCGACTTGCAACAACACCGGCTACAAGGGCCGCGTCGGACTGTACGAAGTGATGGAGATTAACGACGAGCTGCGCGAGTTGATTCTCGTCGGCGCTTCGGCACTCGAGATTAAGAAAAAAGCCCTGGAGCAGGGGATGATCACGCTCCGGCGCAGCGGCCTGCAGAAAGTGGCCGCCGGGCTGACGACCATGGAAGAAGTCTTGCGCGAGACCGTGCTGTAACGAGGAGAAGAAAATGGCCGGCATTACACTGAGCGAGCTTCTGAAGAAAATGCTGGAGATGTCGGGCAGCGACCTGCATCTCTCGACGAACAGCGCGCCGCGCGTCCGCGTGCATGGCAAACTCCGCCCGCTCGACATGCCGCCCCTGACTGCGGCGGACACCAAGGCGCTCGCCTATAGCGTGCTCACCGACGTGCAGAAACACCGTCTGGAGGAAAATCTCGAGCTCGACTTCTCGTTCGGATTGAAGAGCCTGGCGCGTTTCCGCGGAAACATCTTCCACCAGCGTGGCGCCGTGGCCGCGGTTTTCCGGACGATTCCGTGGGAAATCAAGAGTTTCGATGCCCTGGGTCTTCCGGCGGTGGTTCGCGGATTGTGCGACAAGCCCCGCGGGCTGGTGCTGGTCACCGGGCCGACGGGCTCCGGCAAATCCACCACGCTCGCCGCCATGCTCGACAAGATCAACAACGAGCGCGAAGAGCACATGATCACGATCGAGGACCCGATCGAGTTCCTCCACAACCACAAGAAGTGCCTGGTCAATCAGCGCGAGGTGCACTCGGACACTCATTCGTTCGCAAATTCACTGCGCGCTGCGCTGCGCGAAGACCCGGACGTCGTGCTCATCGGCGAAATGCGCGACCTCGAAACGATCGAATCGGCGTTGCGCATCGCCGAGACGGGCCACTTGACCTTTGCCACGCTGCACACGAACTCGGCCGTTTCGACCATCAACCGTATCGTGGACGTATTCCCGGCGCACCAGCAGCCGCAGGTTCGCGCCCAGCTTTCGATGGTGCTGGAAGGAATTCTTTGCCAGTCGTTGCTGCCCAGAATTGACGGGCGCGGCCGGGCGATGGTGATGGAAGTTTTGATTCCGACCGCCGCGATCCGCAACCTGGTCCGGGAAGACAAGATTCACCAGATCTATTCCGCGATGCAGACCGGCACCGGGCAGACTGGAATGCAGACGTTCAACCAGAGCCTTGCGAACGCTTTTTCCCAGAAGTTAATCACTTTGGAAACGGCTCTTGCGAGATCTTCGAATCCAGACGAATTACAGGATTTAATTAACCGTGGGGTGACTTCGCCGCCAGCCGGCGGCCGGGTCCCAGTCCGGCGGTAACCGAAGAGGGAGGTAACAGATCATGCCGGTATTTACATATCGGGGAGTCAATCGCATGGGCACGAATGTGGCCGGCGAGCGCGAGGCGGAGAGCAAGGATCAGCTGAAGGCGATGCTGCGTCGCGAGAACATCAACGTCAACAAGCTCTCGGAAAAGGGGAAGGAATTCAACATCCCCACCTTCGGGACTGGCGTGGATGAGAAGGAGCTCGCGATTTTCACGCGGCAGTTCTCCGTGATGATTGACGCCGGCTTGCCCCTCGTCCAGTGCCTGGAGATATTGGCGGGGCAGCAGGACAACAAGACCTTTCAGAAGATATTAAATAGCGTGCGCGCTTCGGTGGAAGGCGGCGCAACCCTTTCGACGTCCATGAAGCAGCACGAAAAGGTCTTTGACGCTCTGTACTACAACATGGTGGAAGCCGGCGAGACGGGCGGTATTCTGGACACCATTCTGCAGCGCCTTTCGACGTACATCGAGAAGAACGTCCGATTGAAGCGCGCCGTGAAGTCCGCGATGATCTATCCGGTCGCAGTGTTGAGCATCGCCGCCGGCGTGATCATTCTCCTGCTCTGGAAAGTCGTGCCGATCTTCACCACACTGTTTAACGGACTGGGCGCGGAGTTACCGCTTCCCACGCGAATCGTCATCGGGATGAGCAACTTCGTCGGGAGCATCTACGGACTGCTGATCGTGTTCTTCGTGGTAGGCGTCGCCGTAGCTCTCAAATTCTGGTACGCCACGCCACAGGGCCGCATGGCGATCGATTCAACATTGTTGAGGCTCCCGGTGATCGGCATGGTGCTGCGAAAGATCGCCGTCGCGCGATTTACGCGAACTCTGGGAACGCTGATCTCCAGCGGCGTGCCCATCCTGGAAGGTCTGGACATCACGGCCCGCACGTCGGGAAATGCCGTTGTCGAAAGGGCTATCTCGCAGACGCGCAAAGCAGTCGAGGCCGGACGCTCCCTGGTTGAGCCGCTGAAGGAAACGGACGTCTTTCCGGGCATGGTGACGCAGATGATCGGCGTTGGCGAACAAACCGGCGCGATGGACGCCATGCTTTCAAAAATCGCGGACTTTTACGAGGAAGAAGTGGACGCGGCAGTGAAAGACATGCTGACGGCGATCGAGCCGATCATGATCGTCTTCCTGGGCGTCGTTGTCGGCGGGGTGGTCATTTCCATGTATTTGCCGCTATTCTCGTTGATCGGCAAACTGGCCGGGCACTAAACCGGTGCGTCTCGGCCCGATAGGAATCAACGAGACGCGGCGGCGCGTCCGCCTACGTCCCTAGGGTCGAGCCGAGATCAGAAAACGTCAGCGAACCCGAAATGATATTCACACCTAGTGTGAGCGAATGGCTGCCATTGCTGGGCCGCGTTCGCTTCCTCATCATTACGTTTCTCTTAATGGTGTTCATCGCGGTCCGCCAGTGGACAACGATTCCTTTCCCCGTGGCAACTCTGTTCGTCTTGGCGGCCGTCTGGTACGTTCTTGCGGCGATTTTCGTGGTCCTGCAGCGCAAGCTGCCGGATTTTCAGTGGCACGCGCCGCTTCAGATTGTCATGGATCTAGTGATGATCACGGGCATCGTGTATTCCAGCGGCGCGCAGGACAGCTACTTCACCTCCCTGTACGTGCTGGCGATTTTGATGGGAAGTATTTTGTTTTCCCGGCGAGGGGCGTTTCTCGTAAGTGGCGCCAGTTTTGTCCTGCTAGGATGCGTCGTCGAACTGACTTACTACAACATCATTCCCCGGACAGCCAATTCGATGCCGGGTCCCCGCGAACTCCAATCGTGGCTGGGAAGCAACCTCTTCGCGTTCTTCGCGGTGGCCTATCTGGGGAGCTTATTGGCGCAGACGATTCGCAAGAAGGGCGTCGAGCTCGAGGAAAAAAGCGAAGAGCTGAGGGACTTGCAGGCATTCAACCGCGACATCATCGAATCCATGCGCGGTGGATTGCTGACCACCGACTTGAAAGGCCGCATCCTGCTGGTGAATCGCGCCGGGGCCGAAATTACCGGGCAGGGATTCGGTTTGCTTCGAGGCGAGAATGTCGCGGAACTCTTTCCGGGCTTCTGGCCGGTGGAAAGCGACGAGCAGGGGACTCCGCTGGCATTGCGCAAGGAGATTGAATTCCGCACGGGCTCCGGGGCCACGCGTTTTCTGGGGCTATCGATCTCTACGTTGCGCACCGGTCAGAACGAAGCCGCTGGGTTTGTGTTCAATTTTCAGGACCTGACCGAGCTGAAGCGCCTCGAACGGGAGGTATTCAATAAGGAGCGCATGGCTGCTCTCGGCAGGCTTTCCGCTGCCATCGCCCACGAAATTCGGCAACCTCTCACGGCCATGACAGGCGCTCTCAAGGAGCTGGCGCGCCTCGCGCCGCTGGAAGACGACGACAAGAAGCTCGTTCAAATCGTCAGCCGGGAATCACAGCGGTTGAATCAGATCATTACTGAATTTCTGGACTATTCCCGCGAGAAGACCTACACGTTCGCGGATCTGGACATGGTGGCACTGATCGAAGAAACGCTTCTGCTGATCGAACGGCACGCGTCTGCTTCCGGCAAAGTGCGCATTGAGCGGAACTTTCCGGCAGGAAAGCTTCGCGCCCATGCGGATCGCGACGCAATGAAGCAGGTGTTTTGGAACCTCTGCAACAACGCGTTGCGTGCCATGCCCGAAGGGGGCGTCCTTACCGTGAGCTTGGATTCCGGTCCGGACACCGTGCGAATTGCCATCCGCGACACAGGAATTGGTTTCGACCCCCGCGCGTCGGCCCGGATTTTTGAGCCCTTTCAATCCGGATTCGCCGGCGGCACCGGGCTGGGCCTCGCGATCGTGTATCAAATTCTTCAAGCACACAAAGGTCAAATCCGCGTCGAGACGGATCCCGGGCTCGGCACGGAGTTCGTGGTCGAACTTCCACGCGCGAGTCGCTCTCGTTCGTCCGGGCGGCCGGACCCGCGCCTTGCGGCTGAAAAACTGCGGCCGGTTGGGCCGCTGGTGGGAAAGGCATAGGTCGCCCATGGCCCACCTATTGATCGTCGACGACGAACGGTCTATCTGCGAACTCCTGGAAATCAGCTTTCGCAAAGAGGGCCACAAGGTAGAGGTGGCCACAAGCGGGGAAGCGGCCAAGCGTCTGATGGCCTCCCGGCTATTCGATATCGTCGTTTCCGATATCTGCATGCCCGATATGGACGGCGTGGAGCTTCTGCGCTACTCGAAGGAAGTGTCGCCCTCCAGTGTGTTCATCTTGATTACCGGCGTGCCCACGATCGACACGGCGGTTGCCGCGGTGAACTTCGGCGCGGACCGCTACGTGATCAAGGGCGACCGATTGCTCGACGAGCTCCGCCCCGCCGTTCAACAAGTGGCCGAGAGTCTCGCGTTGAAGAAGGAAGCGGGCTACCTGCGCCGTGAGCTTCGCCGGCTGACCGGGCTCGATCATATGATCGGGACCAGTCCGAAGATGCGAGCCATATTCGAGCTGATTCAAAACATCGCCCCGCAGCCAAGCCGTGTTTTGATCACCGGCGAAAGCGGCACGGGCAAGGAGCTGGTCGCACGCGCCATCCATCAAAACAGCGCGCGGGCGAAAAAACCCTTCATCACCATCAACTGCGGGGCTTTTCCCGAGACGCTGCTCGAATCCGAATTGTTCGGCTACGTGAGAGGCGCTTTCACCGGCGCAAATGAAAACCGCCAGGGGCTGTTTCACGCCGCCAATGGCGGAACTCTTTTCATGGATGAAATCGGCAATATGAGCGTCACGATGCAGGTGAAGCTCTATCGCGTGCTGCAAGAGGGCAAGGTCCGCGCGATCGGCAGCACGGACGAGTCCGACGTGGATGTCCGCATCATCGCGGCGACGAACAAGGATCTCGCGAAGGAAATCGCGGAGGGCCGGTTCCGCGAGGACTTGTACTACCGCTTGAGCGTCATCCCGATTCACCTTCCGCCGCTCCGCGAGCGCCGGGAAGATATTGCTCTACTGGCGCGGGAGTTTCTCGGCCGTTTTGCGAAGTCCATGACCAAGAAAATCGACGGCATCGAGCCGGAAGCCATGCGCCGTCTCGAGGTTTACGATTGGCCGGGAAACGTCCGCGAACTCGAGAACACGATTGAACGCGCTGTCGCCTTGGAAAGTGGCAGCCGGATCACGGTGGATGCCTTGCCGGAACGCATCCAGAAGCATTTTCAGGAATCGGTGCCGCACGCAACCCACAATGGGGATCACCCCTGCCTGCCGCAGGACGGCCTCAGCCTGGAGGAGTACATTCAGGGGCTGGAGCGCTCGTACTTGCTTGCCGCTCTGGAGCGCTCCGGAGGGGTCCGTACGCAGGCTGCGGGGCTGCTGAAGATGTCCTACCGCTCATTCCGCCACTATGCCAAGAAATATGGCGTTTAGCGGGGCAGTTTACTGGGCCTCGCTGGCGCAGGATGCCGCATCGTATTGGATTGCCAACCCAGCCGTTTTCGTCATTCCCGCCGGCCAAAAAGTGTCAGCTTCGCGGGAGGCGTTGCAGGCCCACCGGAACGTGAAGATAGAGATGTCGAGGAATCTGGTCTGTAAATCATTGAAAATAAGGGGTATAATGCAGATGTGTCGCGAGAGGAAACCTAAGCCGCCCGCGTGGCATCCCTCTTGCAATGTATCTGTGCGTACCCCGCCAGGGAGTACAAATCGAGTTTCGGAGCAATGCTCCTAGGAGAGACAATGAATAAGAAACAGAAGGGCTTCTCACTTATCGAATTGCTGATCGTTGTGGCGATCATCTTGATCATCGCGGCCATTGCGATTCCGAACCTGCTTCGCGCCCGCATGGCGGCCAACGAGTCGTCCGCTGTGGGTTCTCTTCGCACGATCGTCACCGGCGAGTTTAACTTCCAGCAGAACTACGGAATTGGTTACGCGCCT
>JARLGK010000016.1 GCA_031296075.1 Candidatus Acidiferrales bacterium | reverse complement strand
TCGTCAACGGCTTCTGCAAGCGCGTCTTCAAGGAACTCCCCATGGAGTTCGCCGTCGAAGCGCAAAAGTTGCTGAGCGTCAGCCTCGAAGGCAGCGTCGGATGACCATGCGCGCAAAGTTGGCCAATCAGGGTTATCCGCCGCGGCGGATGCCCCTGATTGGCCAACTTTGCACGCATGGTCATCCGACGCTGCCTTCGAGGCTGACGCTCAGCAACTTTTGCGCTTCGACGGCGAATTCCATGGGTAGTTCGCGGAAGACGCGCTTGCAAAAGCCGTTGACGATCATGGAGACGGCGTCTTCGGCCTTGAGCCCGCGCTGGCGGAGGTAGAACATCTGCTCCTCGCCGATCTTCGACGTGGAGGCTTCGTGCTCCATGCGCGCCGTCGAATTCTTCACTTCGATATACGGGAACGTGTGGGCGCCGCACTTGTCGCCAATCAGCAGCGAATCGCACTGGGTGTAGTTCCGCGCGCCCGTGGCGTCCTTCATGATTTTCACCTGGCCGCGGTAGGTGTTCTGGCCGTGGCCTGCGGAGATGCCCTTGGAAACGATGGTGCTGCGTGTGTTCTTGCCGATATGAATCATCTTCGTGCCGGTGTCGGCCTGCTGATAGTTGTTGGTGAGCGCGACGGAATAGAATTCGCCGACGGAATTGTCGCCCAGCAGAATGCAGCTCGGATACTTCCAGGTGATGGCCGAGCCAGTTTCGACCTGGGTCCAGGAAATCTTCGAATTTTTGCCGCGACACGCGCCGCGCTTGGTGACGAAATTGTAGATACCGCCCTTGCCGTTCTTGTCGCCCGGGTACCAGTTCTGCACGGTGGAGTATTTGATTTGGGCGTCGTCGAGCGCGATCAATTCAACGACCGCGGCGTGCAGTTGATTCTCATCGCGGATCGGCGCGGTGCAGCCCTCGAGATAGCTCACGGAAGCGCCTTCGTCGGCAACAATCAGAGTGCGCTCGAACTGGCCCGTCTCCGCGGCATTGATGCGGAAGTAGGTGGAAAGCTCCATGGGGCACTTGACCCCTTTGGGCACGTACACGAACGAACCATCCGTGAATACGGCGGCGTTCAGCGCAGCGAAGAAGTTGTCCGTGTGCGGCACGACGGAGCCCAGATATTTCTTTATGAGTTCGGGATGCTTCTGCACCGCCTCGGAGAAGGAGCAGAAGATGACGCCAACTTCGCTCAACTTTTCCTTGAACGTGGTGGCGACAGAAACGCTATCGAACACGGCGTCCACGGCGACGCCTGCGAGCATTTTCTGCTCGGCGAGCGGAATACCGAGCTTTTCGTAGGTGCGCAGGATTTCGGGATCGAGCTCGTCGAGGCTCTTCAGGTTCGGTTTCTGCTTCGGCGCGGAATAGTACGAGATTGCCTGATAGTCGATGGCCGGGTAGTGGACGTTGGCCCACTTCGGCTCGGCCTGGGCCTTCTCCAGCGCCATCCAGTGGCGAAACGCCTTGAGCCGCCATTCCAGCATGAACTCGGGCTCGTTCTTCTTCGCGGAGATGAAGCGGATGATCTCTTCGCTCAGGCCCTTGGGCGCGCGGTCTTCGCCAATGTCGGTGACGAAGCCCCACTTGTATTCCTGCTGCGCCAGTTTGTGGATCGCTTCGGTATTCGAACTCATTGAATTCCCCCAGACGCAATCGTCGGCACTATTCTGCCACGCAAGTCTTGGATGTTCGTCAGGTGCATGGGATGCATCAGGTCGGAAAGCGTGATTTTCTCGAGAACGCCTCGCACTGCCTGATTGATGATTTGCTGATTGCTCTTAATGGGGCAGCAGGGCTCGAGATTGCACAGCCCGGTGATTTCCGAGCTGCATTCGGTGAGCGCCATCGGCCCTTCGATGGCCGCGATCATCTCAACCACCGAAATCTCGTGCGGCTCCCGCGCCAGAACGTAGCCACCCTTGATGCCGCGATGGGAAACGAGCAAGCCGCTCTGAAGTAACTCCTTCAAGAGCTTGCTGACGGTGGAAAGCGGCAGCTGGGACTCCCGTGCGAGGTCGCGCGCGGTGCGCAGTCGCACTCTCTGATCGCGGGCAATACAGGTCATCAGGACCAGCCCGTAGTCCGTTAATTTGCCGAGCCTTACCATGATGTACTCCCTATCTGAAACATATAGCACTAAACCAGTACAGTATATATCTTAGCAGGCTTCGGGGAGAGTTGCAAGACAGGTCTTGGGGCTCTTGAAACGCTGGGATTCCTGGCAGGCGCGACGGTGGAACGGGCGCGGCTCGAAGGCGAAAACGCGCATCTTTTGGACCGACTTGAAACTCGAAAGGTAGTGGAACGCGCGAAGGGAATCCTGCAGCGCGACATGCAGCTCAGCGAAGAGGATGCCTATCTAACCTTGCAGCGAGAAAGCCGGCAGCGGCGGAAATCCATGAGGGAAGTTGCCGAAGCGATTGTCCTCAGCGAAGACTTGAAGAAGAAGAGATAATCTCCGCGCCGCGTGTCCCCGAGAAGAGCGTCTGCCGCGTCCCCCGAAAGACAAAACTTGCCGTGAGTGATTTATCTGCCGGCCATTCCAGCGTGAGCGTTAGTGGGCCCGCTAGGATTCGAACCTAGGACCAACGGATTATGAGTCCGCTGCTCTAACCAGCTGAGCTACGGGCCCCACGCTGCCGCGACGCTCAGATTTTATATTACTCCACGTCATCCGCACTAACATCTGTTCCTGACTGAGTGGCTGTGATCGTGCATCGCATTGGGCCGGATGAAGAATTGTGTTTTGTCGATGTCCGCGGGCACGGCGACGTCGAAGAAGCCCACGATCATTTCATCGTACGTTTGGTCGCCCCAATAAACGGCTGCCGTCGGGTCGGGGTTGTGCGGATTGTTCTTCGAATTGTCGAACCACGCGATGGCCTGCAACGTGGTTCCCGCTGGAAGCGGCCGTGGCTCGTCGAGCCGATAGCTCAGCTGCCAGTAAAAGTCGTAATTGACGCGCAGCAATGGTTCCGCGCTGCCATCCGGATGGAGAATGTTGTATTCGAATCGCTTGCCACGCAGGTGCATGTGCGGAAAAAAGCTGAGCAGCACGGCGTCATTCGGAAGCGAACCGTGAACTTCCACGCGATAATTGTCCACACCCGGCGGAATCACGAAGTCGCTGTTGGTCAATTGCAAAGTGAGAACGCGCTGCGCCGGCGACTGTGCCGCGAAAACGAGTCCGATGCGAGTCTGGTCGGTGGTCGGGCGGCCGTGGGTCGTATAGTGCATCTGGAAAACAAGATCCGAACCCGCGGGGATGAACTTCGCCATGCCGGCAGGCCAATTGTCCGGCGAACTTCCCGGCGCGTAAACGAGAAGGATGTCCGCCTTCGTCGTGTGCGTGTCGTGACGATCCTGTTCGTCCGTCATGTCCGAGGCCGTGAACGGCACGCCAACCGGCGCGTGTCGCAGCCAATTTGAATCCGGAGGACGGACGTACACGACCGCGTGATGCACATTCTCGCGGCTGGTGGGCCGGATTTCGGAAATGCGGACCCATCTTCCTTTCGTGAAGCCGGTGGGCACGATCTCGTAGGTGTATTCGACGTCGCCCTGCGCCGGAATCGAAACCGGTTTCGACATCTGAACGACGAGGTCCGGCTCGGGGATATTCCAGCCGCTGATCCACGGGCGCGGAGGCGGTGCGTCGTGAGGATCTCCCGCTGGAGCATTCGAGCCGGCCCACGATCCAATTATTTCGATTTCATCGGGCGAGAGAGAGGGGTCGTTCGAGAAGTGCCCGACGCCCGGGTCGGCAAACCACGGAGGCATTTTACGCTGGCGCAGGGAGTCGGCGACTGCGCGCGCCAGCGGCTGGACCTGATCGTAGGTGACGAGCGGAATCGGGCCGATTTCGCCGGCGCGGTGGCAACTCTGACAGTGCCGCTGAAGGATCGGCAGGACGTCGCGGTAAAACGTCGGGGTGGCTACGGCGTGCGCCGCGCTCGGCATGGCAACGGTTTGCGAATAGCCGGGCGCGGCTGAGATCGTAAGAGACGCGAGCGCAGCAACCAGGACGGCGATCCGGGTGGAAGAGTTGGTCGTTGTGCCCAAGAAGCGTTCTCACCCCTCGACGGGATTGTGGCTATTTGCCGTTTGCAATGCAACCGCCGCACGCGCCCGATTTTGCCAAGTCTTTCTTAGGGAACGAAACAAATCAAAATAAAGCAGCAAGGAATCGTCTTGCCGCCTTAGAATCTCCGCATGGCGAAAGGCTGGGAAAGCAAAGGGGTCGAAAGTCAGGTACAGGATTCTCAAACGAAGGGCCGCGGGAAGCACGGCGAGCCAATGACGGCCGCTCAGATGGACACGCGCCGACGCAAGGAAGTGCTGATTCTTTCTCGCGCCCGCGTCGAGAAAGATTTGCAGTCGAGCCAGGATCAGCGCTATCGCGATTTGCTCACGCGCGCTCTCTCCGATCTCGATGCGCAACTCTCCGCCCTCGAAAAAATCGTCTGACGGGAAGTCCGCTCAAAAAATCAATCGTGCGGTGGTTCCGATTCTGCGTCTTCGATGAAGAATACGCCTACGCCGTTCTGATTCTCGTGGCGGCCGGGCGCGCAGTGGACGACGGTCGCGCGGAGCGCAAGATGGCTCGCTCGATTCTGATCTCCCGCCGCTTCGATCACCACGCGCAATTCCGATTGCAGGCGCGGCCGGTTGCTCAGGCAGAGATAGGCGCCTTGCAGGCTGATGTCGCGCAAGGTGGCTTTTTCCTCGAATGACGTGCCGTCCTCGGCCTGACCCGTGACCGTGGCGGCAAATCGCAGCCGGCGCCGCTGTCCCAGGCGTGATTCAGGCAGCGCCACATCCACGCCGCGCCCGCTGAGCGTGACGGACATCCCCTCCATCGCCGCCCATGTGGACGGAAATTCCTGTCGCGCCGCGGAAAGAAAACCGTCCACCATCCGGCTCGAGGCATCCGGGTCGTGGTGGAACAGAATCAAATTCCGCACTTTGGATTCGCGAGCGATCTTCACTCCTTCGAGCCAGCACGAATGTCCCCAGCCTTTGCGCGTGGACGCAAGTTGCTCGGGCGAATACTGCGCGTCGTAGATCAGCACGTCCGCGCCCTGCGCTAGCTGCCGCAAATTGCTGTCGAACTCCGGCACGCCGGGCTCGTTGTCGGTGGCATAAACGATCGAGCCGAATGGCGTATCAAGGCGATAGCCAAGGCAGCCCTGCGGGTGGTTCAGCCAGGCGGTCGATATGTGTGTCCCGCCCACTTCCCATTTTTCGCCGCCCTCGATTTCGCGAAAGAAGCGCGCGGCCGCCATCATCCCGACGTCCACCGGGAAATAGGGGCTCGCGAACTGCGCCTCCAGCACTTGCCGCAGGCTGTTGCGGCCCAGGTGCTTCGACTGAAAACTGTGGAGATGAAAGCGGTTTTGCGGCTCGAAGAACGGATGAAAAAACGGAAGGCCCTGAATGTGGTCCCAGTGGTAATGAGTGACAAGAACATGGGCTTCGATTCCGCCATCGCCCTGCCAGCGCGTCCAGCGATTGTGAAGCGCGTGCAGGTGATTGCCGAGCATCCGCATGCCCGTGCCGCAATCCAGGATGAAATGAGGGCCGCCCGGCACGGTCAATTCCAGGCAAGCCGTATTTCCGCCGTAGCGCCAGGTATCGCGCTCCAGCGTCGGCGTCGAGCCGCGCACTCCCCAGAAGGTCAGTTTGGCGCTGTTTTGTGGCATGGCGGGGCCGTTCAGGGCCCAAGTATGCGCCGGCATCCCGGAATTTCCCGGAAGCCGACATCAATTTCATGGTAGGGGGCGTCCGCTAGCGAGTCAATTGAGTTTCTGGCTCGCGCAGCGAGATACGCACGTCCCATTGCATCCCGGGCCACACGTCCGCGCTGCTGGTGTTCGCCGGAGCCGTTCTGCGAGTAGAATTCAGGCGATGCACTCCCACGCGCATGGCGATTCCAGCCACGGGCATGAACACGGCTCCGGCTCAGGCTCCGGTCTGGGCGAAGGCGCGACTGGAATCCTGGGTGCGGCAGTTGTAGCCACGCTTGCGCTGGTGGCTGCGGAATTGGCGGCCGGTTACGCCGGGCATTCCATGTCGCTGGTGGGCGACGCTGTCCACAATTTGACCGACGTGCCCACGCTGGTGATTTCCTGGCTGGCCACCCGCTGGGCGAAGCGTCCTCCCACATACGAGAAGACCTACGGATACCACCGCGCGGGGATACTGGCTGCGTTTGTGAACGCGATGATCCTTATGCTTGCATCGTTCTTCGTGCTCGGTGAGTCCATCATGCGCCTGCGTCATCCTGTCACCGTGGGCACGGGGCTGATGATGTGGGTCTCGGTCCTGGCGCTCTGCGTGAATGGAGGGATCACGCTCGCGGTGCATCGCGGGCGGCGCGATTTGAACATGCGCACCGTCTGGATTCATAACCTGGGCGACGCGCTTTCAAACGTCGCGATTTTCGCGGGCGCGCTGGCCATTCGCTGGACGGGAGCGCAGTGGGTGGACCCGGTCATCGGCATGGGCATCGGCGCGATGGTCCTCTGGTCGGGGCAGGGAATTCTGCGCGAGAGCGGGCACATTCTATTGGAAGGCTTGCCGCGCGAGATGCGTCTCGAGGAAGTGGCTGCGGCCCTTCTGCGCGTCGAAGGAGTTCAAGAAGTTCACGACGTGCATATCTGGACGCTGGGCACCGATCTGAAGGCGCTCTCCTGCCACATCTGCATCCCGGACATGCATATGGAAGAAAGCGAGCGGATCCTTGCAAATATCAAGGAAGTGCTCGCGCACGATTTTCAGATCACGCACACGACGATTCAGTTCGAGCGCGCCGGCCTGCCCGCCGAGGCGCGCTTGTATATGCCTGCGCCTGTAGAGCGCTCGGCGAAATAGCGTTCGGTAGCGGCTCAGCATCCGATTACCACCTCAATTGTCCGAGTGGAATAAGAAATCGAAAATAACTATCTACGCAACTAGCCTACCGGCATATTTCTGCGTGTGCTCACGGTGGTTATCATAGAGATTTGAAAGATTAGCCGGTCGGAAGATGTTCGGTGGGCTAATCGGGAGGCGCCTTCGTGTTCAGTCGCCATTGGCGGAAGCTATGGATCGGTTCGCTCGTCCTGGCGGCGCTATGCGGGTTCGCGTACGGCTGGGAGCGGCGTCTTGAAAATCCTCCTTACGTTATCACGATCACGACAAAAGCCGAAGAACCGCCTGAGGTCAGACTGCTGAAGAAGGGCCGCTACGACGAAGCTGCCAGGGCCATCCTAGATTCCATCAAAGACGAAAAGAAAGACTACTTCAAATACCAAACGGTCGCCATCGTCTATGGCGCGCGGGCCGCTAAAGACCCGTCGAATCGCGAAAAATGGGCTGAGGAGGCAGCATTGTATATCGACAAAAGTGTAAGTCTGGCCCCAGATGATTTTGCAAACCTGATGTCGGCAGCATTGAACTTCGATCACGTCGGCGATGTTTCCGGCCAGCCCTGCGCTTATTATGAAAAGGCCAGCCAATACGCGCAAGACGCGATCAGTCAGTTAAAGAACGACAGTATTTTCGTAGGAGATGAGAAGATCCCGACCCAACCGATCCGAGACGACCTTGGGAAACTGCTGGGAAAAGTACGAGGCAAGATCGAAGCAAGATGCTCGAATAAGCCGTAGCGCTCAGGACCGGTGGCCAGTTCTAGGCGCAGGTGGAGGAGCAGACGCCCGAGATGATCAGGTCCAAAATTGTCGCCGGATTGCTATGGGTCGCCACAATCGCGCTCGTAGGTATTGGCGCATATTTCGCGGGCTGGAGCGCTGGAGCGAAACTTGAGGAAGTGAACACCAGAAATGCGCCCCCTGCCCCGGAGGTAAAACTCGAGGAGCAGGGTCGCTACGACGAGGCCATTCAAGTCGTGCTGGACAAAAGAGACAAGGAAGGTCTACCGGAAGCGGACGCAGACTGGCAACTCTCTTTGATCTATCTGGAACGGGCAAAAAAGGACGTGGCAAATCGCGAAAGATGGGCACAGCAGGCCGCTTCTTATCTTGATAAGGCTGCAGCTCTGGCCCCACAGGACATCTTCATCTTGGAAAACGCAATGGATGGTTTTAACAGAGTGGGAGATTACTCCGAGAACGGCTGCCCCGATTACGAAAAATCGGTGACGTCCGGGGAAGTTGCGCTCGGCCTTTTGCAGGGCGGTACAATCAAAATCGACGGGATCAGAGGAAATGAGCGAAGCCAGGCGACGCAGCCAATCCGGGAACTTATTGAGCCTCGGCTAAAGAGAATTCAGGGAAAACTCGCGGCTTGGTGCAGGAAGACGTCTTAGATGACTCTAGAATGGCGTTCCGAAGAGCTAGTCCTCGATTAGTCGGAATATCCGAGCTTGAGTCGCGACTCACCGTTCAGCGGTTGGCGCGGCGTCGCGTGCGCGGGGCAGGCTGGCAGCGGGGGCAGAAATAGCTGCTTCGCCCGGCGACTGTCGCGCGGCGAATCAGCGCGCCGCAGCGAAAGCATTTCTTCCCCTTGCGCTGATAGACCTTGTGCCGCTGCTGAAATGAGCCGCGCTGGCCTTCGGAATCCACATAGTCGGAAACGGATGAGCCGCGCATGCGAATGGCTGCGTTGAGCACGTCGCCCATCGCGCGATACAGGCGGCGACTTTCATCGTCTTTCAGATTCGTGCCGAGCCGCGCTGGATGGATGCGCGCGCGCCACAGGCTTTCGTCCGTATAGATGTTCCCCATGCCGCGTAGCACACTCTGATCCAGCAGCAGCGCCTTGATCCGCGCGCGCCGCGATCGCACCAGCGCGAAAAACTCCGCGGGAGTCGCTTCGAGAGGATCAAGGCCGAGCTTGCCGAGAGCAGCTTCCTGCGTACCGCCGGAAAGAATCCGCATTTTGCCGAAGCGGCGAATGTCGGTGTAGCGGAATTCGCGCCCATCGTCGAGCGCGAGAAATACGTGGGTGTGCGGCGCTATCGGCGCTTCGGAAGGGCCGACGACAATCTGTCCCGTCATGCCGAGATGAATCAGGAGCGAGAAAGTCGGCAAGCTTGCGTTCGAGTCTTCGAGCTCGACGACGATAAACTTTCCGTGGCGCCGAACGCTGCTGATCCGGTTGCCGGGCAGGTCGCGTTCGAGCGCAGCCGGGTCCTCGATGAAGTCGGTTTTGCCAAGGCGCACGGACAGGATGCGCCGTCCGGGCAAGACAGCCCGCAGGCCGCGGACAACGGTTTCGACTTCGGGCAGTTCCGGCATCGGTAGGTTCTGAAAATTATCACACCCGGCGTGTGATCGGCCGTTATTCGGCAGCGAAATAGTGGCGGTGTTGAAATGCGTTGGATGTGTAACGCCCCACTAAACACAGAGGACACTGAGAAGGCACAGAGTACACAGAGATGGGAGAAAGCCGTTTCTCGCTGTCGATTGAAGGCTTGGCTCAGGGCAGAGGAATGCCCGGCGAGGCAACAATTCCGGCGATCTTCAGAATCTCGGCGTACTCTTCGTCGGTGAGCGGACAGATCGTGAGCCGAGTGTTCTTGAGGAACTTGATCTTTCGCAGCAGGCGATCGTCGCGCATCTCGGCGAGCTTGACTATGCGAGGCAGCCGCTCAATCGCGCGCAGGTCCATTACGAGTTTCTTCGAATCGGCATCCTCGGGATCGGGGTAGGGATCGCGTGTCACCTCGGCCAAGGCGTAGAGAGAATGCTCCGGCTTGCCGTGGTAGCAAAGCGTGCGGTCGCCCTTGTGGACCTGTTTGAGCTGGCGAGCCGCGTCGGGGCGATTCCCGGCGTGCCTCCACATCTCCTTGCCCTTAACGAACAGGGTGTCCCAGTGGTAGACCCGCGGGTCAACTGCCAGCAGCCAACGCCTTGGTTTTGTGGGAGCTTGCGTCATCCGTCGAGAAGTGCCGCGCGCACTATACACGCAAGGATAAAATAAATGGAAGCCCTCTATGCAAGAATTTGGGGGTGATATCGGAGAAAGTTTCGGATCCGGCACCCGCCGGGACCACAGTTTGCCCCTGGCCTACCTATTTCACGTCCACGAATACGTCGTCCCCTCGAACCTCAACGGGGTAGCAATCCACTCCTACTGCGGGGTTTTGAACCATTTTGCCGGTCGTCACGTCGTACTGCCAGGCGTGCCACGGGCAGGTCACGACCTGACCATCGAGCTCGCCTTCGCCGAGCGGGCCGCCTTCATGCGCGCATACGCTATTGATAGCGCAGAACTTACCGGCCACATTGGCAATCGCTATGGCCTGCCCAGCCACCTGGAACTCGTAAATCTTCCCCAGGGGGATGTCCTCTTTTCTAGCTGCGCGCACGAAAGCCATGCTTCACCCCTTTTTCAGTTTGTCGTAGTCTGTCTATGGCTCGCCGGCCCAGCGGCGTGATGGTAGATCTTTTCTCCCGCCTCGATCCGCGCTGCTAGGCGATTCTGCGGGGGGGGAAGCGGGCACGTCGTGTACGGGTTATAAGCGCACGGCGGATTATAGGCCTGGTTGAAGTCGAGAACCACCCGGCCGTCCTTCTCGATCTTGGTGTCCAGGAACCGCGAGGCGGCGTAGGTCTCATGCCCGCTGGTGAGATCGCGGAACACAAACGACGCGTCGGAGCCGTCCACCTCCGCGTCCAGGCGAAGTTCTTGCCCGTGCAGCGTAAACGCGACGTAACCGAGGATGGTCTCCGAGAGCGTATCGCCAATTACATTCTGGATTTCAATTTGTTTTGGTTTGTCGTACGGCACGTACTGCGCGGTCACGCGATAGGATTCGTCCACGGGGAACCACCGCGTGCCCGTGAAGTCCTTGCGCAGGTGGCTGTTCTTGTCGCGCAGGCGAATCGTGTACCTTTCGCCGCTCGAATGCACGTACAGCGTGAGATCGCCGATCGCGAGTTGGTCGGCATTCGAATCAGGATGCATCTCAGCCGTCTCAATGCGCTTGCCGCCTAGCGTGGCAGTCACGCCCGGCTTGACGTGGACAATCGTGTGCCCGGAGCGAAATTCGAAACTTCCTGCGCTGGCGGGAGCGGGCGCGGGAAGAACGATATCGTTCAGCGGGTCCGAGCCGAAGCTGTTTTCGCCCTCGTGCAGCCAGAAGAGTCCGCTTACCGTGAGCCAGCCTCCGTCGGATTTAAGCTCCGCCTCATACGCTTGGCGCCACTTTTCGACGGATTGGCGGTAGCTGGTGGTGTCCGCGCTCGCCACGAGCGAGATTGAGGCTGCGGCAACGCACAAGAAGGCGGTGATCGTCGTTTTCCGCACCGCGCGAGCGTACTTCATCGCCCTGCGGCTTGCGAGTTCGTCGCGGCCGGCGTTTCGCCGACCTTTGCGAGTAGCTCCGCGAACTTCGCCTCGCGGTCTTTCTGATCGAGCCCCTGATAGATGTCGGCGATTTGCGTGGCGTTCATCGAGCAGAATTTCGGGCCGCACATCGAGCAGAACTTCGCTTCCTTGTAAAAATCGTCCGGCAGCG
>JARLGK010000143.1 GCA_031296075.1 Candidatus Acidiferrales bacterium | reverse complement strand
TATTCACCATGGCCGGCGCGCGCGCTTTTGTGCATCGCGGAACTCCCGAGAAGTTGAAGCGACGTGCGCAATAACGTTTCAAAATCGGAATCGCCGGAAGTGCGCGCCTTTTCGATGGCGCGCTCGACGGAGCGCTCATCGTAGCCCAGATTCACGAGCGCCGAGGCGACGTCGGATTCCAGTTGTGAGCGCGTCATAGGTTTGCCCGTCTCGCGGACATCCACTGCCGCGAGCTTGTCGCGCAGCTCGACGACCATGCGTTCGGCGGTCTTTCTGCCCACGCCCGGAATGCGCACCAGTTGCGCCAGATCGCCCTTGCGGATCGCGGGCACGAGTTCCTCGATGCCCATTCCGGAAAGAATTTTCAGCGCCAGAGCCGGTCCCACGCCGGAAGCGGAAATCAGCAGCTCGAAACAGTGCTTTTCGCGCGCCGTAAAAAATCCGAAAAGATTGAACTGATCCTCGCGCACATGCGTATGTATCAGCAGCGTCGTTTCGTCGTGAAGCGCGCCGAGAGCGGCAAACGTGGAAAGCGGAATCTGCACCTGATAGCCCACTCCGCCCACGTCAAGCAGAACCTGGTTCGGACGTTTGTCTGTGAGCTTGCCGCGGAGCGAGCCAATCATGTCGAGCGATTATCGGTTAGGGCCACGAGGGTGTCAACGCAGCGGCGATGCGATCAGCATCGCCGTCCCGAGCGAGTTCGCCGATGCGAACGAGCCAAGGGGAGTGCCCGCCGCCTCAACACGCTGCTGCGGAATTTTGCGCGTACATACCAAAATTCGGATGCAGTTGCATTTCTACTCCATGAATGAAATCCAAATTGGCCTGCCAAATAAATTCGCGAATCGCGCGACGGACTGCTTTCCTCGCGAGATGCTGCACGTCTAAGCACGTGCACGGGGTGATTCTGATTCTGGAGGAGAAAAACAATGGCTCGTCGTGGATGGAATCTGTTGTTGCCGATTCTTGTCGCACTGTTGATCGCGATGCCGCTCGCGGCGCGCGACAACGCAAAAAACGGCAAAGCAACTACCGCCGAGGTGGAAGTGCTCAGCCCGGTTTCGATGGCCGGCAAGATGCTCAAGCCGGGGACGTATCGCGTCACAGCGGACGATTCAAAAGTGACGCTGACTCTCGACGGCAAAGTCGTCGCCGAGGCGCCGGTGCAGTGGAAGGATGAGACCAACAAACCCAGGTATTCGCAGATTGTGACCACCGACGATCAAGTGAAGGAAATTCATTTCGGCGGCAAAATGCGTTACGTCGCAATCACCGGGTAGTAAGTTCCGGGTGGGGATGTGCGGGCGACCCGTCGTGTCGGGCGCCCACCGCGTTTCAGCGGTGCGAGCGGTCTCTGCGAACGGCTTCGTCAATTAGAATCTCAAGCTCATTTCGGGTCAGGGTGACGCGGCCGGTTTCGGTGTTGTCGGAAATTACGGCTTGCGCCGGCGCCGCCGGTAGATCGCGTTGTGCAGCGGCGCCGTAGCGAGCGCGGACGGCAACCAGTTTTTCCACGTCCGTGCCGGAGAGCAACACTGTCTTCCCGAGACGCTCGGTCACCAGCGACACCTGCGCGAAATGTTCCGTGGTTTCCATGCGCAGAAAAGAAGTAAGCAGATCGGGCCCGTAGGTCACCACGCCGTGATTCGCCATCAGGATCGCGTCATGCCCCTGGACGTACGGCTCGATCGCCGCGCTCAATTCGGACGTCCCTGGAGTCGCATAGCGCGCCACGGGAATGCATCCCAATCCAATCACCAACTCGCAGAGGATGGGTTTGTCGAGCGGGAGTCCCGCTGCAGCGTAGCCCGTGGCGGTCGGCGGGTGCGCGTGGCAGACGGCGTTGACGTCGGGCCGGAGGCAGTAAATCAGAAGATGCATGCCCAGCTCGGAGGATGGCTTTCGCAATCCGCTGACGCGCTGGCCTTCGAGATCGATGACGACCAGATCTTCCGGAGTCATCATGCCCTTGCACATCGCGGTGGGCGTCATGAGGATGCGGTCCGGGCCGAGCCGCACGGAGATGTTTCCATCGGTGGATGCGACATAGCCGCGATCGTGGATCCAGCGGCCGACGGAGCAAATGTCGCGGCGATGTTCCGCTTCCGTCTTCACAGCCCCGTGGGAAATCGAGTCAGGTTGCATGCGCACCTCCGCACCGCCTAGAGCGGGGCGTAGTTTAAGCATAAAACCCTCTTAATTTCAAGGCTCGAGCGACGCGATCGATCGCAACGATATAGGCGGCGATGCGGTTGTTCACGGCGTGCATTTCCGCGTAATGGACCACTTGATCGAAACTTTGCTCCATTACGTCCTGCAGACGTTCGTTCACTTCGCTTTCGCGCCAAAAAAAACCCTGGCGGTCCTGCACCCATTCGAAGTAGCTGACGGTGACGCCGCCGGCGTTCCCGAGAATATCCGGGATGATGAAGATTCCTTTTTTGTCGATAATCGCATCGGCGTGCGAAGTGGTGGGGCCGTTGGCGGCTTCGCAGAGGATGCGGCAATTCACCCTGTCGGCATTGTGGGAAGTGATCTGGTTCTCGGTTGCCGCGGGAATCAGAATGTCACAGGGACGGAACAGGACTTCCTGCGCCGTCATTCTTTCTCCGCCGCCGGGAAATTCCGGCAAAAACTTTTTCTGCGTGTAAACCCAATCGTGGAGTTTGGAGATATCGATTCCCTTTTCGTTGTAGAGGCCGCCGTTCACGTCGGCGGCACCAATGATCTTGTATCCGGCGGCGTGCATCAGGAGCGCGGCCTGCGAGCCTACGTTGCCGAAGCCCTGGATGATGACGCGGCAACCCTCGCGCTTCATCTTCAGTTTCGCGAGAGCCTTGTCGCAGCAGATCAACACGCCGCGCCCGGTGGCTTCGCTGCGTCCTTGCGAGCCGCCCAATTCGAGCGGCTTGCCGGTGACGACAGCGGTCGTGGCCTGGCGGACGTGCATCGAGTAAGTGTCCATCACCCACGCCATGGTCTGGGCGTTGGTGCCGATGTCGGGGGCGGGAATGTCGCGCTCCGGCCCGAGCCAGTCGGATAAGGCGGCGGTGTAGCGGCGAGTGACGCGTTCGAGTTCGGCCTTCGAGAGTTTCGAGGGGTCGCAGATCACGCCGCCCTTCGCGCCGCCGAACGGAATATTGACGACCGCGCACTTCCAAGTCATCCACGCAGCGAGCGCGCGCACTTCGTCAAGGGTCACATCGGGCGCGAAGCGGATGCCGCCCTTGCCAGGGCCGCGCACGGTGGAGTGCAGAACGCGGTAGCCGATGAAGACTTCCAGGCGGCCGCTATCGAGCGCGACCGGGATATAAACTGTGATTTCGCGCTCGGGACATTTCAGAAACCGGTAAACGCCCTGCTCGAGCCCCAGTTTCTTGGCAGCGGTTTCGAAACGCGCATCCGCCGACTCGAAGACATTCATTTCGCCCGTGACTTGCGAAGCCATGTCAGCCTCCGTGCTCCGACGTCAGCACTCTGTAACTTATTTTTGGGTTTTGCGCAAATCGTGCCCGGTCATCTCGCGCGGCTCGGGAACGCCAAGAACACCGAGCATGGTGGGAGCGATATCTCGCAGCGACCCGCCCGATTGCAACTGTGCGCGGCCATCGTCGCCGACGAGGATGAACGGCACCGGATTCGTAGTGTGATACGTGTGCGGCCCTCCGGTTACAGGGTCAATCATCGTTTCCGCGTTGCCGTGATCGGCGGTGATGATCCATGCTCCGCCGCGGGGGCGCAGCGCCTGAAAAATCCTGCCCAGGTTCTCGTCCACCGTTTCGACCGCCTTCACGGTTGCTTCAAGCTTCCCCGAATGCCCGACCATGTCCGCGTTGGCGAAGTTCATGATGATGGCGTCGAAATCGCCCTTTTCGATCGCATGAATCACCGCGTCGGCAACGCCCGCGGCGGACATTTCCGGCTTCAGATCGTAGGTGGGAACTTTCTGCGAGGGGACGACAATTCTCTCCTCGCCGGCAAACGGTTTCTCGACGCCGCCATTGAAGAAGTATGTGACGTGCGCGTATTTCTCGGTTTCGGCCACGCGCAGGTTCTTGTACTGCAGCTCGGCGAAGACGTTGGCCAGGATGTGTTCCAATTTCTCGGGCGCGAGGAGATAGCGCAGCCACGGCCAGGTCTTTTCGTATTGGGTCATGCCGACGAAGGCGAGATTTTTCGGGCGCGAGGGATCGGCGAATTCCTTGAAGCCCGGATCGATTAGTGCACGCGTCATTTGCCGGGCGCGATCGGCGCGGAAATTGAAGAAGATCACGGCATCGTCGTCGCGAATCGGGCCGCGAGCGACAGCGGGCTTCCCGGCGGCAGCTGCGGTGGTGATGACGGCCGGGATGACGAATTCGTCGGTGACGCCCTTTTCGTAGCTGGCGCGCAGGGCGGCGGTGGGGTCAGTGAATTTCACTTCGGAATCGCCGTGGACCATGGCGCGATAAGCTTTTTCGACGCGCTCCCAGCGGTTGTCGCGGTCCATGGCGTAGTAGCGGCCGCTGACGCTGGCGATCTGGGCCATCGGCTGACCAGGGCCGTATTCGCGCATCTTTTGTTCGAGCTGGCGGAGGAAATCGATGCCGCTTTCGGGCGGAGTGTCGCGGCCGTCCATGAAGCAGTGGACGAAAACTTTCGAGACTTTGTTTTCGCGCGCCATGCGCAGCAGGGCGTAAAGATGCTCGAGCTGGGAATGGACGCCGCCGTCGCTGACAAGGCCGATCAGGTGCAACTGGCGGGCGCGCCCGCGCTCCATGGCTTCCAGAAGCAGCGGCTGGCGGAAAAAATCGCCGCTGGCGATGAGCTGGTCCACGCGCGTGATGTCCATCTGCACGATGCGGCCCGCGCCGATATTCAGATGGCCCACTTCGCTATTGCCCATCTGTCCTTCGGGCAATCCGACGAAGGGACCCGAAGTGTGGATCAGCGTGTTCGGAAATTCCCTGAGCAGGCGGTCGTAATTGGGTTTGCGCGCGAGGGCGATGGCGTTGCCCTTGGTCTCGGCGCGGTAGCCCCAGCCGTCGAGGACGGTGAGAACGATTGGGCGCGGTCGCTTGGTCATAGTACTCGGAAAGGCCTCACGAAGCCGAATTCGGCTACTCGCGAATTTTCTCGATTAGAAACCATCGTTCGCCTTTGTTTTCGGGGTTTTCTTGCAATTCTAATTCTCATATTTCTCGATTAGAAAATGGGATTCCGGCGCGCGAGGGGTAAATTCGGCGAACCCTTCCCGCAAATCTATCGGCAAACTGCGGCCGGCCCTCGCCCATTTTCGAATCCTTTCCTTACGAATTCAGGGTATTCCATCATCGCGAATTACGTTAGCACGAGGGGAGACGGTTGCAAGGGTGTTGTTGGTGTGGACTTTTCGAGGCGGGCGGACCGACGAGTAAGCGAGCCTCGCCCACAAACACCGGCGGCAAGCCGCCGCACTCCACATGGGTTGCGCCCGCCGGGACGTCGTGCTCGTGGCTGGAGGTGGCCGATAGTGCGCACCACGCCAAGCATTGGCGCCGGGCACGGCATGCCGTGCCCCTACGAAGAGAAATCATCGGTGGCTGGCGTGGATGTAGTGTTTTACCGTGGTCGGCTCGACCGTATAGCTGAGGACGCGCTTTTCGAGCTCGCGATCCGCCACGGTGAAACGGTCATGCTGCCTTTGATGCTCCGCCCAGGAATCCACAATGAAGGTCTCAAGATAGGCATTCGGGGATTGCGTGTCGTAGAAGATGCTCCAACGCGTGGCGCCGTCGCGGCGGCGAATGCGCTGGTAGCGATAGATCTCTTTGAGGAAGTCCGGCGCCTTATCGGGATTGATGACATATCTCACGGTGACCAGGACGGGTCCGAGGCTGGGAGCATGCGCCTCGAACACGTTTGGATTGCCCCAATGGTTCCAGGCGCTGAGGTCCACGGCCAGGCTCGGCAGCCGCAGAGGAAATTGCAGAAGAACGCATGCGCTGATTCCGATGCCGGAGACGAGCAGCGCCAGATGCGCATTCGTGTGCTCCGCCGCGAAGCCCCAAAGCGTGCTGCCGATGGCCACGCTGCCCTGAAAGACGAAAAGATAGGCAGCGAGCACCCGAGCGCGAACCCACTCGGGGGCCAGTTCCTGGATCATGGTGTTGAAAAGGGACATGAAGACGGTCCAGGCGGCGCCTCCGAAGAGCATCAGGGCGCATAACAACGCGAGATGATGCAGCGTGGCGGTTGACACGAGGATGGCGCCGAATATCAGCGTAGCGGCGGAGAGCACGGCCTCGGTCGAGAGTTTCGATCGGATGCGCTGCAGCACCACGGCTCCGAGTACCGCGCCGACCCCGAAGAAGCCCAGCAGGAAGCCGTATCCCAGCGCGCTCTTGCTGAGTTCCCTGGCGACCGCCGGCAGGAGAGCCCAAAACGAGCTTGCGAAAAAGATCACGCTGCCCGATCGCACGAGCAGCGTGCGGATTCCCGGTGAGTAGCGCACGTAGCGAATCGCCGCCGCACTGGCTTCAGCCAGCGTCTCGACCGGCAATTTGCTTTTTCGGGCCGGGCGCTTCCACGTGAAGATGACGAAGATCACGCCCAGGAACGACAGCGCGTCCAGGAGGAACGCAGTCGCAACGCCCGCGGCCGTGACGATCAGGCCCGCAAGCCCCGGACCCGTGGCCCGAGCCAAGTTGAACTCGATTCCATTGAGCGCGAGAGCCGGAGTGAGGTCTTCTTTCTTGACCAACTCGGGAAATATCGCGCGCCATGTGGGAGCTTCAATCGCATCACCGAGCGAAAGAGCGAGCGTCAGCAGAAGAAGGAGCCACGGCGTCATCCTGCCGGAGAAAGTGACCACGGTGAGAATCGTGGCGATTGCGAACATCCAAATCTCCGTGCCCAGGATCAGCTTGCGGCGGTCGGAAATGTCGCCGATCGAACCGGCGGGCAAAGCCAACAGGAAGAAGGGCAAGGCCGAGGCGGTCTGGATCAAGGCGATATAGGCCGGGCTAGTGGTCAGCGTGGTCATCAGCCATGCCGCTCCGACCGTCTGCATGAAAGTGCCGATGTCCGATACCAGGTCCGCGATCAGCAGGTTGCGAAAAAGCGGGATGCGGAGAGGGCTCCAGGGACTGGTGGGAGGAGGCGAGTCGTGGCGGCTGGGCTCAGCCATGATGCAGCGACTCTACATCAATGTTCTGCGGGAGCGCGCGCGAAACCACGAGCGCAGGAGCGCTTCAGAATTTGCCCAGACGATGGCACGGCTGGGCTGCCGGACCAGCACGCCCGGCTGACCGCTGGTTCGCCAACCAGGAATTGCTGCCGAGAGGGCGACACGAGGATGCCCCTTTGGACTGGATTGAATCCATCCAGAAATCGGTGGGGCGGGATTTCCCAGCCGTGGCACTGTATGGGTACGGGCCTCGACGGATGGGCAGAGATGAACCGACCGGTGGAAGGATTGCGCGATGCTGATTCGCCTGGGATACGACATTGTCTTCGACATTCCGCGCGAGGTAGCCATCGTGGCGCTTCTGAACGTGCATCCTTCGCGAGCGCACGATCTGCTGGAGCGCGACGAAGTAAGAGTGGACCCAGCGACAAACGTGGATTGCTATTACGACAGCTTCGGCAACCGCTGCAGCCGGTTTCTCGCGCAGGCGGGACAAATTCGCTTGAGCAATTCAACTCTCATCCACGACAGCGGCAAACCAGATGAGGCTAACCTGGAGGCGCGCGAGGTGCCGGTGCAGAATTTGCCGAACGACGCCCTTCGCTACCCATCGAACAGCCGGTATTGCGAGGTGGATCGAATGTCGAATATCGCCGCGGAATTATTCGGCAACGTTGCGCCCGGATGGAACCGCGTGCAGGCGGTGTGCGCCTGGGTTCACGAAAAAGTGATGTTTGGATACCACTTTGCGGATCCGACAAGAACGGCGCTGGACGTCTATACCGATCGCCACGGGGTCTGCAGGGATTTTCAGCATCTAGCGGTGACGCTGTGCCGGGCGCTGAACATCCCGGCGCGGTACGCGACCGGTTATTTGGGAGATATCGGAGTGCCCGCGAGTCCCGTGGCCATGGTTTTCAGCGCGTGGTTCGAAGCGTACCTCGAAGACCGCTGGTGGACGTTCGACGCGCGGCACAATCAACCGAGGATCGGGCGCGTGCTTATGGCCGTAGGACTCGACGCTTCGGACGTCGCGATTACAACTTCCTTTGGAACCGCAAACCTCATGCAATTCACGGTGTTTACGGATGAGGTTCGCGAGACAGCCGGGGAATTGAGCGGTCGATGACCGGGCGGCGAATTCGCCGAGAGGCAAAAGCAGATCCCTCACGCCATCCGCGGAAGGCGCGGAGGGTTCGGGATGACAGGTCAGTTCGGTGTGCGGCGGGCTAGCGGCGGGGTTCGCTCGAGGGCGGGACGACGCCCTTGAGGCGCATGTAGACGGCCATGGCGCCGTAGCACTCGTTATCGTGCACTACGTTTCCCGCAAGCGATGCGAGGCGTGTCATGGGTCCACGGAAGCTTTGCACCGTGTCGCCGGCGTTGGCGTCGGTGAGGCCGGCGTAGGCGGCGTCGCAAGTGTCGAAGGAATCTTTCAGCGCCGCGACGAGATCGGCCTTGGTAGTTTTCGATGCCGCGCCTGGAGTCTTGGGTGATCCAAGGATGCGTGAACAACCGGCGGTTTGCGCGTCGGCGACGTGGGCGATCCAGCCGCCGAAGCTACGCTCTTCCGGAGTGGGTTTGAACGCGTAGCCGTCATCCGGCATTTTGTCCGCGGCCTTTAAGAGGTTGTTCTTGACCCCGTTGTAATATGCCCGAATCGCGTCGGCGGTGCTGGGCGCGGCGGTTGATTGCGCTGTCACGGCGGCGGGCGCGGGCGCAGGAGCCTGGCCCTGGGTAAACAGCGGCGAGATTAGAAATCCAGCGAGCACGACCACGATAGCGGCGTAACGTTTCATTGAAATTCCCCCCAGTGCAACCCGGCAAATTCAAACTCAACGGATTATAGACCTGAATCGCTTGCGTGAAGAAACAAAGGGAAGAGACTACATGTTGCGAGGAAATCAGCGCAGAGGTACGCGCTTCGCGCGCCGTCTTTATGTCGCGGCTGAAGCCGCGACCCACAAGAATCAGCAGCGCGCGCGGGACGAATGGCTGGTGTGACCTCAAGCATCGGCGGCGGGCGTAGCTGTGCTACGCCCCTACAGAACTAGAATCTCCAGGTGCGACGAGGAGCGATCACCAGCCCTGCATGGCGACTGCGGAGGCTGCGCCGAAAAACACGAAGATGGCGAGGCCCGAAAGGATGGCGCCAATCAGCGAGAAGGCAGAAACCCAGTCCCACGGGCGCTGACGCGAGTGCTTGAGGAAGTAGATCGCGACCAATTCCGAGAAGGCGCCGAGCATGAAGGCATAGGCCTCCACGAGACGATCGTCCATGCGGAGGGTAACGGCAATCCTTTCAAAGAGGCTCACGGGCAAGACGATCCAGAGAACGATCGGCAAGAGAGCCAGCAGAATGCCGAGTGTGAACTTTACCCTGCGCGGAAGGTATTTCACGGTCAGGAAACCTTGTAAACCGGGACAAGGAAGTAGGCTTCGTAATCGGCGCCGCGGGCTTTGCCATTCGCCTGGATCTCCCAATAGATCGGAGGAGTGGCGGCGAGCGTGGTCGAGGGCTGGCCGGATGGGACGCGAAACTCCACGGGGATGTCGTTTCCGGCGAGGCCGGTGAGGCGGTCGCGGTCGAATGTCGCGACGTCCTTGTAAAGCTCGTAGCAGACGACGCTGGAGGAGCGATTTTCGCCGGTGCCGGTGGTGAGGTACTCTTCCTGAACGCAGCGCAGCGTGAGAGTGAGTTCGTCGATCGCGGAAACGTGGTGCGGGGAGCGCAGGCGCGCGCGCAGCGTGCCGCCGAGCGAAAACGGGAAGGACTCGTAGGTCAAGAAGCTGTTGCCGTAGCGCAGCAGGTCGAGCAGCATCGAGGCCCAGCGAACCCAGAAGATCAGGCCGCAGAGACCGAAGATTCCCACGGCCACGAGAAAGGGCCAGGCGCCGCGGACGTTGAGGCCTACCCAACCGAATGGAACTAGGAACGCGGTCCAGATCATCGCGGCGATGAGACGCTGGACCATGTCATTGAACGCCGAGAAGGACGCGCCCTCGCGGCGCCAGTGAAAATCGTAGAGCCAGGGCTCGCTGGGTCGGCGCGCGGCTTCCCGCTGGTAGGCGGATTTGCGCGCCACGTCGCGGACACCGTGGACAAAGACGAAAACACCGGCCAAGACAAACATGGCGGCAAAGACTTGAATCACCCAGTCGGGCGCGTGCTTGCTCGCGGGATTCGCGCGCGTCACCATCCAGGCGGTGAAGGCTCCGATGCCCATGAAGGGCAGGCCAAACACGATGGCGCCCCAGCCGTTCACGGTGGTCGCGCTCTGGGTGCGGTGGTTGAGGAGCACCGGATGGCCTTGCGGGTCAGCGTTGAAGCGCGCATTGTTGAGGACTTGAGTCGTGGTGACCATGGGACCGGGCTGCCTCTGCAGACCACGATGCCGGGGGCGTCCGCGGGCGGCAATGGGACTTTGGCGAAAAAGTAACGGAGGGTTGGGGCCGGCGCGGGAAGCGTTATTTAGCAGGCGGGGCAGCGGGTAAATTCGTGAGCTCGGTGTTGTGCATGACCTGGATAAGCCATGATTCATCGCTCTGGCGCGCCATCACCCAATCGAGCAGCCCTTTGCGCGGCGGGCGGGCGGCGCCGTCGGGAGTCTTCGCGCCGGTCATTTGCCAGTCAACATCCACGGAAGCAAGGTCCGGCCGCAGAAACCGAATGCTGCGAATCACGGCCGTCTGGTGCGTGTCTTTGAAGATTCCCGCGAACATGGGAGCGTGAAATGCTTCGACGCTGGCGCGGCCATTGGCATGCGTGCCTGCGACGTTGGTGAAATCGGCGTCTTCGGTGAAGGTCATCGCGAAGGCGTGCGCGTCGTGGAGATTCCAAGCATTCACGAAATTCGCAACGGCTTGGGCGATGGCAGCGCGATCCTTATCCTGCGCGTTCGCTGCGGAATCTTGAGGCATGGCGGACGCGAACCTCCCAGAAGAAATCGCAATCCAAATTATGACGACGAGAACGCGCCGGATCATTTGCAGAAAGCCCTCGTTCTCAGTGCACGGCGAGAGCGGCGCGTCCGGGGAAACGCGCGGAGATGCCGAGCTCTTCTTCGATGCGGAGGAGTTGATTGTACTTGGCGATGCGGTCGGTGCGGGAGGCGGAGCCGGTCTTGATCTGCCCCGCGCCCATGGCGACGGCGAAATCAGCGATGAAGGCGTCCTCGGTTTCGCCGGAGCGATGCGAAATGATGGAAGCGTATTTCGCTTTGCGGGCCATTTCGACGGCTTCGATGGTTTCGGTGACGCTGCCGATCTGATTCAGCTTGATCAGAATGGCGTTGGCGACGCCTTCGGAGATGCCGCGGGCGAAAATCTTCGGATTGGTGACGAAGACATCGTCGCCGACAAGCTGGATCTTTTTGCCGAGCTCCTTGGTGATGAGCTTCCAGCCGTCCCAATCGTTTTCGGCGAGGCCGTCTTCGATGGAGACGATGGGATACTGGCGGACCCAATCGGCCCAGAATGCGACCATCTGCTCGGAGTTGCGCGAGGACTTGTCCGATTTCTTGAAGACGTATTTCTTGTTGGCGCGATCGTAGAATTCGCTCGCGGCGGGATCGAGCGCGATGGAAATCTGCTCGCCGGGTTTATAGCCGGCGGCGGTGATGGCTTCGAGAACGCGTTCGAGCGCCTCTTCGTTGGATTTCAGGTTGGGCGCGAAGCCGCCCTCGTCGCCGACCGCCGTCGAGTAACCGTTCTTTTTCAGCACCGCTTTCAGGTGATGGAACACCTCGACGCCCCAGCGCAGCGCTTCGTGAAAACTAGGCGCGCCGATGGGCATGACCATGAACTCCTGCACGTCCACGGAATTGTCGGCGTGCGCGCCGCCATTGAGGATATTCATCATCGGGACGGGCAGAGTGCTGGCGGAGGAGTCGCTCGAATAGCGCGCGAGATATTTGTAGAGCGGCTGACCGGAGACGGTGGCTGCTGCGCGGGCGGCGGCCATAGAGACGGCGAGAATGGGATTGGCGCAGCATTTCGAGCTATTGGGTGTGCCGTAGGCTTAGATCATGCTGCGATAGAGGGCCCGCTGTTCTGTG
>JARLGK010000142.1 GCA_031296075.1 Candidatus Acidiferrales bacterium | reverse complement strand
TCGTAGACGGCCCAGGCAATTTCTTCTGGCTCGCCTTGTGCGCGCGCGTATAGGCCGCCCACAATTCCCTGCAGCTCGGCAAATTCTCCGACCATTTCGGTCACCAGATCGCATTTCGCAAGCTCCGCCGCGCGGTCCGAGCCTGCCACGTCCGCCTGCGCGATTCCTCCTGAAAACCACTGCTCGGAAAGCCAGCGCGCCAGCGACCGCATGCGCGCGACCTTGTCACCATAGCTTCCCAGCCGCCGCTCGTACGTCACGGCTTCAAGCTTCGGCAAATAGTCGCCCAGCCGCGTCTTCTGGTCCGTCTCCCAAAAAAATTGCGCGTCCGCAAACCGCGCCCGCAACACACGCTCGTGCCCGCCGCGAATCAGGCCTTTCGGATCGCGCGGAAGGTTGATCACCGCCAGGAAATGCGGCGCGAGCGCGCCGTTGCGGCCCTCGACGGCGAAATATTTCTGATGCCCGCGCATTACTGTAATGAGTATCTCGTCCGGCAGTGTCAGGAACGCCGGGTCGAAACTCCCAAGAATAACGCTCGGGCACTCGTTCAAATAGGTCACGAGCTCAAGCAGGCCAGCATCCCCGTGAGTGCGCAAACCCTTTCGCGCCGTCAGGGCGCGAAGTTCGGCCTCAATTGTCTTTCGCCGCACGTCAGGCCTGCACGATACGAAGTTCCGCTTGAGCTTTGCCTCATAGTCGCGCGGACTGGAAACCGGGATGCGTCTCTTGCCCAGGAATCGGTGGCCATCGGTATGATTCCCCGCCTGGACGTCTGCGTAGGAGAACGAAATTACTTGGCCATCCAGCAACGCCACAATCCATCGAATCGGACGGATGAAGCGCGGGCCCTGCGCCCCCGTCCAGATCATCGACCGCGGCCACGAAATCTCGCGGATGGCTTCGGGCAATACGTCCTTCAGAATGTCCGCGGCGAATCTTCCGCGCACCAGTTGTTTGGCGACAACGTATTCACCCTTCGGCATAGTCACGATCGTAAGTTTCGAAACCGGGAGACCCTGCTTCTCGGCGAAACTCACGGCCGCCCGCGTCGGCAGTCCGGCGGCATCGTACGCGACAGACTTCGGAGGGCCACTGATCTCGCGGGTCACATCTTCCTGTTTTAGTTGAATATTTCTGGCGATGGCTGCGAGCCGCCGAGGCGCGCCAAATGTTTCAATTGCTTCTTCAGCTGTCGGCTCGTCGACAAGACTGTTCGCCGACAGATGCTTCACAAGTATCGCTTTAAGTTCCTGCGAAGCTTTTAGAATCATCCCCGCCGGAATTTCCTCGCAGCCAATTTCGAAAAGCAGATCCCCGCGCGATTTCATGCCATCACCTCGGCGGAAGCCTGCACCGCCGCGCGCTGGTCGAGCCACGCGCGCGCCACCTGCGTCGCCAATTTTCTCACCCGCGCGATCATTCCCGCCCGCTCCGTCACCGAAATCGCACCCCGCGCGTCGAGCACGTTGAAAAGATGCGAACACTTCAAGCACAGGTCGTAGGCCTGCAGCACCGGGAACCGCTCCTTCCCGGCCCCCTTCAAGCCGTCGTAGGCGGCCAGCAAACGTGCCGACTCCACTTCGTTCAGATCAAATTGCTTCCGCGTCGAGACGGTATCCGCGTGATCGAAACTGTAAGCCGAGAATTGCTGTTCTTCGGCCAGTCGCACCTGCCGGTAAGTCATGCTGTTCGACCAGCGCACGTCGAACACATTGTCGACGCCCTGCAAATACGCGGCGATGCGATCCAGTCCATACGTCAGTTCGACGGAAATCGGATCGAGGTCCACGCCGCCGCACTGCTGGAAGTAAGTGAACTGCGTGATCTCCAGCCCGTCGAGCAGCACCTGCCAGCCAATTCCCCACGCGCCGAGTGTCGGCGACTCCCAGTTGTCTTCCTCAAAGCGAATGTCGTGTTCCTTCAGATTGATTCCCACGGCTGCGAGGCTCTCAAGATAGAGGTCCTGAATATTCGACGGCGACGGCTTGAGAATCACTTGAAGCTGCGTGTGCTTGTAAAGCCGATTGGGATTTTCGCCATAGCGCCCGTCCGCCGGCCGACGACTCGGCTGCGCGTAGACCACGCGATAAGGCTCCGGCCCAAGAACGCGCAGAAAAGTTTCCGGGTGCATCGTGCCCGCGCCGACTTCGATGTCGTAGGGCTGCTGCAAAATGCAATCGCGGGTCGTCCAATAATGTTCAAGCTTTAGTAGAAGATCTTGGAACGTGAGACCTCTGAGTTTGGCGACGTCATGTCTTGCTTTCGAACCTTGCTTCCGATTCTTCACGCTGGCGACTCCAGGAGTTCTCTCGATTTCAGCTTGCGATCGATTTGATGTTCCACCACGTCGAGCATTACGTTGGTCAATTCCCGCGCGGCACGCGTCCCGATCGGGTCCGGCGCCGCATCCTGGGTCAGCCGGTCCAGCCGTTCGCCGAGCATTCGTCGCGCCACGGAAAGTGCTGCCGCGGAAATCGCGCGCATGCCCGGCTTTCTGCATTTGCCGCACGCGATCGCCGAAGCGCTCGGCGCGAAATACGCGGGGGCATCCTCAGCCAGCGCCTTGCTGCAGAAAGCGCAGCGATCGAGCGGCGGCAACCAGCCTCCCAGTTTAACCGTCCACAGCGCGAAATAAGCCAGCGGCAATTCCGCTTTGCCCGTGCGCTTCACCGTTTGCGCCGCCAGCAGAAGCAGACGGAAATTCGCGTCGGAGGCCTCGCGTTCCGGCAGCACGGCTTCCGTGATCTCGGTAAACAGCGCGAAGGCCACGCTCGACGGGTAATCGCGAGACACATCGAGAAACGACTCAATCATCTCGCACTGGCTGATGCGCACCAGGTCGCGCGCCTCGCGCTCGAAAAACCAGATGCGGATGTGCGACAGCCTCTCGAGCGTCGAACCGAACCTGCTCTTGGTCTTTCGGGAGCCCGCCGCCACTCCGCGAACGCGCCCCATCGTGCGCGAAAGGAAACTCACCAGCCGG
>JARLGK010000141.1 GCA_031296075.1 Candidatus Acidiferrales bacterium | reverse complement strand
TCGAAGGCGCGCATCACCTGGCCGCCGGTATTGGAGGGAGGGCCGGAAGCGAGCCAGAACGGGTTGGGGCTGGTGATGCCGGCAAATTTTACGGTGAGATCAGCCATCTATCACCTCTTAAGTGAGCGCGGAGAACCAAGCCAGGCGTCGAGGCCACGGGCGGCGGCCATGCCGTCGGCGACGGCGTCCACGACTTCTTTTCCGCCATTCGTGCAATCACCGCCGGCAAAATATTTCGGGTGACCGGTCTGATGCAGCTCGTTGATCTTGACCGTGCCATCGGAATTGATTTCCACGCCGGTTATCGACTTCAGGAATTCCGTGGCCGGTTTCTGTCCGACGGCGCGCACAACCATGTCCACGTCGATCTGGAATTCCGTGCCCGGCACGGGGACCGCGCTGCGCCGTCCTTTTGAATCGGGTGAACCGCGCTGGGTTCTCACGCATTCGAGGCCGGTGACGACGCCGGCGTACCCGAGGACGCGTACGGGCTGCGTCTGCCAGAGAAAACTGACCGCGTCCTGCTTGGCGAGCTGGTACTCGTAGGCAAAGGCGGGCATTTCGGGCTCGCCGCGGCGGTAAATCAGATAGACGATTTCGGCGCCAAGGCGGCGAGCTGCGGTGACAACGTCGATGGCGGTGTTGCCCGCGCCGATGCAGGCGACGCGGCGTCCGACCTCGACTTCTTGGAAGGGCTGGACTTTGGTCTTCTCGATGAATTCGATCGCGCCATACACGCCGTGAAGGCTTTCACCGGGGAGATTCAACGCCCATGTTTCGCCGAGGCCCACGCCGAGGAAAACGGCGTCGAACTGTTGTTCGAGGTCGGCGAAGGCGACGTCGCGGCCCGCTTCCATTTTCTGGCGGAATTTCACGCCCAGTTGCTTGATGAGTTCGACCTCGTCAACCGAATCGGCCGCGCGCGTCTTGTATGCGGCGATGCCGTAGGTGTTGAGGCCGCCGGGGAGCTTGTTGCGATCGAAAATCGTAACGTCATATCCCCATTTGGCGAGCTCGGCGGCGCAGGCGAGCGATGCCGGACCGGAACCGACGCAGGCGACGTGCTTGCCATTAGGAGCACCGGCGCGAAAGAGTTGGATTCTATTATCGAGGACGTAATCCACGGCGTAGCGCTGCAGCCGCCCGATCTCGATCGGCGATTCGCCCTTCTCGTGCATCACGCAGGCACCTTCGCAGAGCGCCTCCGTGGGGCAGACGCGGCCGCAGCTGTGTCCGAGGATATTCGCGGAGAGGATTTCGCGGGCCGATCCGCGCATATTGCTGGTAGAGATCTTCTTGATGAACGCGGGAACGTCGATGTGTGTGGGGCACGCGATCGTGCAGGGGGCGTCGAAACAATAAAGGCAGCGCGCGGCTTCGATGGCAGACTGCCGCGGAGTCATGGCGGGCGCAATTTCGGCGAAGTTCTTTTCGTATGCTTCCGGGGAAAGCTTCGGCGCTGTGTCGCGAAGCGGCATAGGGAAACCGGTTGGAATCTCCGAATCGCACGGCCCGGCGTGGTGACTTGATTCCGGTCTGTGGCGAGTGTACTGAGGCGCTATTCTAGCATCCGCCCCCGACATTGAGCCGAGATTCCGATAACAGGCGAATACCGCTCGGTGAGTGGGCCTTGTCACTTGGCTTGCGCCGTGTTTCGCGAATGCCCTAAGATGCGTGAACACTGAATTTAGGGAGGCGGGATGCGTTTTGACACCGTCATCAGGAATGGCACCGTGGTCACCGCGATCGATACCTACGCGAGCGACATTGGAATCCTGGATGGCAAGATTTCGGCGATCGCGCAGGCCCTGCCGATCGAGAACGCCAGCAAGGTGATGGACGCGGCGGGGCTGCTGGTGATGCCCGGCGGGATCGACGCACACACGCATCTGGACATGCCGTTCGGCGGAACGACAAGCGCGGACGATTTCGAGACGGGAACGATCGCCGCGGCGTTCGGCGGAACGACCACGCTCATCGATTTCGCGATCCAGCAAAAGGGGCTGAGCTTGCGGCAGGCGTTCGAAACGTGGATGAAGAAAGCAGAGCGCAAAGCCGCGATCGACTACGCGTTTCACTGCATCATCACCGACCTGGGCGACGCGCAGCTCGAAGAAATGGGCGCGCTTATCCACGAGGGCGTCTCGAGCTTCAAACTGTTCATGGCGTATCCGGGCGTGCTGATGGTGGACGACGCGACTATTTTTCGCGCGATGTCCCAGGCCGCGAAGTACGGCGGGCTGATCTGCATGCACGCGGAAAATGGAGGCGTGATCGACGTGCTGGTGCGGCGCGCGCTGGCCGAGGGCAAACGCGCGCCGAAATACCACGCGCTCACGCGGCCGACCACGGCGGAGGGCGAAGCGACCAGCCGCGCCATTGCGCTTGCGGAGATGGCGGGCGCGCCCGTCTATATCGTGCATCTTTCCTGCAACGACGCGCTCGAAAAAGTGCGCGAGGCGCGCGACCGGGGAGTGCCGGCGTACGCGGAAACCTGCCCGCAGTATCTATACCTGTCGCTCGAGCAGATGGACGCGCCTGGATTCGAAGGCGCGAAATATGTGTTCACGCCGCCGCTGCGGGAGAAGTGGCACCAGGAGAAGCTGTGGCAAGGGTTGACGCACGACACGCTTCAGGTGGTTTCCACCGACCATTGCCCGTTCTGTTACAAGGAACAGAAAGAGATGGGCAAGGACGACTTCACGAAAATTCCCAACGGCGGGCCCGGGATCGAGCACAGGCTGAGTCTGGTGTACACGGGCGGAGTGCACGGCGGGCGATTCTCGCCAAACCGGTTCGTGCAGCTGGTAGCCACGGCGCCCGCGAAGCTTTTTGGCCTGTTTCCACGCAAGGGCACGATCGCCATTGGCTCGGATGCGGACCTGGTCCTATTCGATGCGAACGCCGAGCAAGTGATCAGCGCCTCGACTCACCACATGCGCGTCGATTATTCGATGTTCGAGGGGATTCGCGTCAAGGGAGTGCCGAAGAGTGTGCTGTCGCGCGGGCGGCCGATTATCGAAAACGGCAAATTTGTCGGCAAGGCGGGAAGCGGGCAGTTTATCCGGCGGCAAACGTACAGCGCGATTTGATGTGAACGCGGTCGGCGAGCGGAGCGACTATCGTTCCGGTCCGCCACGCAATGGTCCCCGAAGCCGCAGAATTCCTTGCAGGGGCTTCAGATGCCCGTCGATTGATTCGATCTTGAGGCCTAAGATATTTGCGATGAGCGGATACACATCAACGTTCTCGAACGGCTGCACTTCGGCTCCCGGACGAATGTCAGGCCCAACCGCGTAAAAAATCGCGCGCATGGATTTCATCTGGCGAGGGTCGTAACCGTGCTCGCCCTTCACATCCGGCTGCGCAATTTCGGGATTTTCGGTGGCATGAGCCCGGATCATGTACGGCCCTGTGGGAATCACAACCGGATCTCCGATCCTGGGATTGCTGTCGTAATGCAAGTATGCGGGCACGTCGGCTCGCCGGTACACAACGAACTTGTCGCTCGCTTTGCTCAGTTGCTGGTAGGCCCGTCCCGCTGCCGATTCGTCGTTGGGATATAACAGGGAGCCATCGGTTTCGAACTGCGAAAGATCGGCGTAGTGATCGAGGTCGATCCAGTCGCCTTCGACCGCGGCCATGCCGTGATCGGAAACCACGATTACGTCCACAGCGAGATGCACCGTCTTCAGGTCCGCCAAGAGGGTGCCTACCAAAGCGTCCACGTGACGAACCGCTTCGGCAGTCTGCGGGCTATCCGGACCGAACTTGTGCCCGCCATGATCCGGCTCCGAGTAGTAAAGCGTGATGAAGTGCGGCCTCTGCGCGGCGGGCAGCTTTAGCCAGGCGATCACCTGCTCGATCCGCTGCTCATCGGGAATCTTGCCATCGTAGTGCAAATAAAATGTCGGCCGCATTCCATCGATTTCCGCGTCCGAGCTGGGCCAGAAGAAACAGGCGCTCCGCATCCCCTGTTTTTCGGCGAGGACCCACAGCGGAATTCCCCCGTACCAACTGCCATCCGCAACCGCCTCGAGTTTATCGTAGTCATAGTTCTGCTTGCGCACGGGATCGTAGAAATGGTTTGCGACGATGCCGTGGTGCTCGGGATAGAGCCCCGTGACGATCGAGTAGTGGTTTGGAAATGTGACCGAGGGAATGGAAGGAATCATTCCTTCCGGCGCGCTTGCACCCTCGACCGCGAGGCGCTCCAAAGTGGTCGCGCCGTACTTTGCGGCGTAGTCGTAGCGGAAACCATCGAGAGAAACCAGGATTACGTATGGCTTCGCCTGCTGAGCGGGCGCATTCGGCCCATGCTCAACGTTTATGACCTGAGTGCGAAGCGGTAGCCGAAGCGCGCAGAACAGACACGCTATGACCGCCACTCTTACCAGGACTCTTTGCATTCCCTCACCGCAGGCGGCGTCGCCACGCAGTTATACGATGGTCGGCAACTGCGCCTTCATTCAGCAGCCACTCATGTTAATACAATGCCGTCCCGTCAAAACTCAAACCGTGTACTTTACCAAATTCGGAAAAACGGCACCGGCAGAAGCACTATTTCGGGAAAACTCCGTCAGATTGCCGCGGAACACACGAGCAAATCCGAGCTGAATTCAGCGCATTAGAAAACTTAATCTTGTTTCGCGGAACACGCGGGCATGCAACGTTTGGAGTTGCCGGAATCTGTGTCGGCAAT
The DNA here is from genome assembly GCA_031296075.1 of Candidatus Acidiferrales bacterium. Lineage (GTDB taxonomy): Bacteria > Acidobacteriota > Terriglobia > Acidiferrales > UBA7541 > Palsa-295. Next base: position 2,097 of record JARLGK010000141.1, on the reverse strand, counting down.
TACCGCGCAGCCCGCTAGCACACGTTCAACGAAGTTAACCTTGTGCTGCCTTACGAAACCTGGCATGCTGCGTGCTTGATTGGATTGCAGCGCATCCTCGCGGGTATCCGAAATCGAGAGAGAGGCTCCTGCGGCAATTGGCCACGAGGGCGCTTCTCAACGCGAAGCACATGCTTATGAGAATTCACAATCGCGGAAGGACATTGGCGCAGGCTATCTTGCTCGCGGGTTGCATGGCTTTCGCGGCAAGCGGAGTTTTTGCGCAAACGTTGCCGGAAGCCCCGCAAGGGCCCTCCGTTGCAAGCCGGGTCCCGGCAAACGCCGCCGCTGCGGGTGAATATGTCGGCGTTGACAAATGCCAATCGTGCCACAAGGCAGAGACCACGGAGTTCCGAAAGACCGGTCACTCGAAGTTGACATTCCCGGGCAAAGAGTACATCCAAGGCTGCGAAACATGCCACGGGCCGGGGAAAGCTCACTCCGACTCGGTCCAGGCCGCGCATGGAGACGACGCCGAAATTGCCGTGGCGCTCAAGAAGTTCCCGATTTTCTCGTTTCATGGCAGCCCGGAGGAGAATGCCGCGCGCTGCATGTCGTGCCACGTCTCGAGCAAGCAGCAGGAATTCTTCGCCCATTCCGAGCACGCGGGCCACGGCATTTCCTGCAATCAGTGCCACGCCACGCATCTGGTGGACGACGTCAAAGATCTGAGCAAAGGTGATCTGAGCTACCCGCAGGGATATTTTTTCAATCTGCCGAAACTTTCCGACGAAATTCGCTGGCAGCACAACAGTTTGCTCAAGCAGTCCGAGCCCGAGCTTTGCTTTACGTGTCATCGGACGCTCCAGGCGCAGTTCGCGCTTCCCGTGCATCACCGCGTGCCGGAAGGCTTGATGAAGTGCTCGGACTGCCACAATCCCCACGGCACAATGAATCTGGCGAGCTTGAACAAGCCGGGCTGGGAAACCTGCGTCAAGTGCCACGTCGAAAAGCGTGGCCCATTTGTCTTCGAGCACCCGGCGGTCAAAGTGGAGGGCTGCGTCGCCTGCCACAATCCGCACGGAAGCACGAACCGCATGTTGCTGGTGCGGCGCGAGGGCCGGCAACTCTGCCTGCAATGCCATACGGGGTTCCACGGGCAAGCAGCCGTGCCCCACAGCCGGCTGGGCTTTCAGACCAGCGGCGAGTGCGTTCGCTGCCACGTCACCGTTCACGGCTCGAATCTCGACGTGAACTTTCTGCGGTGAGGAAAACCATCATGGGATCACGCTACCGCGTCTTGACATCAGTGGCCGCGCTGCTTGCGCTGTTCGCCTTCGTGCCCGTCGCGGCCGCCCAGGACGAGCCCGAATCCGCGCCCCTCGCAATTGGCACGTTCAATATTCAGGGCTCGGTGACCACCGGTTACCGTTTCAACGAAATCGATGGCTACCGGCCGATGTATCGCGAGCTGTTCGATCTCGGCAAGGGCTTCCGGCTGATGGACTTCAATGTCTTCGGGGAATCCAAGACTGGCGAGAATCCATTCGCCGACAGCTTCTCCTTGCAACTCAGCGGTTTGGGCGGCGACCCGTTCCCCACTGCCCAGTTCACGGTATCGAAGAAACAGCTCTACGACTTTCGGGCGAGCTGGAGACAGAGCTACTACTTTTGGAATCAGAACGACAATGTGATCCTCCCCATCGCCGCCGCCGGAGCAGGGCTCTCGACAGGACTTACCAACAACCACAACTGGACGACGGTGCGAAAATTCGGCTCGGTGGACTTCACCCTGCACGCCACGAATAATCTGCGTTTCAATTTTGACTATTACCGGCCCTCGGACGAAGGATCGCTGCTCACGACTCGCTCACTGGATTTCCTCGGCTCGCCTGGATTTTGGGGCACTTTCGCACGCGCCAATCCGTATTCCCTGTTCGCTCCGCTTACGGACGACACGAACCGCTTCACGGGCGGAGTCGATTACGCCTGGAAAACGTGGAGCTTCCACTACAGCGTCGGCTACCAGACCTTCACCGAAAACATGAGTTTGAGCAACGTCTCGTCCCCGGAACTCAGCATCAATCCCGTGAAAAGTTCCACGCTGGAGCCGCTGAG
>JARLGK010000140.1 GCA_031296075.1 Candidatus Acidiferrales bacterium | reverse complement strand
GCCTTCTGAAGGATTCCGCTTTGCATGACGGCGAGGCTTGAGTCAAACGGACCAGCGGGCTGGTCGCGATCGCCGCCAATAATCAGGACGCGGTCTACGCCCGCTTCACCCACGAGCCGCGCCGCGAACTGTTCGAGCTGGGCGGCGCTCTCGACATGGCGTGCGCCGATGTGAGGAACCGGGAATAGGCCCGCGCTGCGCAATTTGGCGGCGGGAGCAATCGTCTCCATCGGGTTCGCGCCGGGAATCCAGGTGAGGAAGACTTCGGTCCCCGGATTGAGGCGGACCGGGGCCGCGTCGATCACTTTGGATTCGCCAGGATTCACTTCGATCGAAAAACCGCGCAGCATGTCGGCAATGCTGGGCGCTGCAGTTGAAATGTCTGTCATGGCGGTCATTATAATACGAGCGCGGCAAACTACGACGCGGGGGCGGCGGCAGGTTGGGGATTCCGCCCTACCGCTCGTTTTACAATGTGAAACAAGCCTTCATATTGACTTCGGCGCTGCGGTCCATGCAATATCGCCGTAGTCCCCTCAGACTCTCCCGGCTGCCGGCCGCTGCTGCCACCGAGCGCCGGTCGAGAACCAAGCAGGGAGCGCGAGCAAACGTCGTGCCGAAGCCATCCACATCGCAAAGGAAGCGGAGCGGGACCAAGGGAGGAACTCGGGGCGAGACCGGCGCGAGCAAATCCCTGCAAAAGGCGCTCCGCATTCTTCTTTACATGGGGGACAACGGCCCGGCGCTGGGCGTGACGCAGCTCGCCTCGGGTCTGAGCCTGAACAAGACCACCGTTCACCGGCTGCTCCACGCCATGGAAAAATTCGAATTGATCGAGAGGAATCCGGAGAGCGACCGGTACCGATTGGGGCTGAAGCTGCATGAGCTGGGAACGCGGGCGGTCGAATCGAGGACGCTGCGGACGGAAGCGCACCGGTTCCTGATGGAGCTTTCGCGCGCGTCGCACGAAACCGTGAGCCTGGCCGTGCCCGGGCCGGGAGGCGTGCTGTGTCTGGATCGCGTGGACTCGCGCGACAGCATCATCAACGTGCGCACGCCGATCGGCGCCAGGTTTCCACCGCACTGCACGGCCGCAGCGAAGGCCATTCTCGCCTATCTTCCCGAGGACGAGGTGGAACCAATTATTTCGATCATGGGGCTCACGTCGTACACGGCCTACACGCTGACGACTCTGGCGGACGTTAAGAAAAACCTGCGCGAAGCAGCCGAGCGCGGGTACGCGCTGGACCGCCAGGAGACCGAGCGAGGCTTGAGCGCGGTAGCGGCGCCGATATGGTCGCGGGATGGACACGTGATCGCGGCCGTGGGAATGGCCGGACCGACGCCGCGCTTCCGCGGAAAGGAGTTGGCGCGAAAGATAGCACTCACCATGGAAACCACCGCAAAGATCTCCGCAAGTCTGGGTCATAATGATTCTAGCCGGGAAGGGTTTTGATCCGGATGATGGCTTGGCGATGGCCGGCCAAGGGAGAAGAGATCGATGCCAGTGAAATACAGAGCCGACCACATAGGCAGTTTTCTGCGCCCGCCGGATTTGCTGGCCGCGCGCGCAAACGGAACCGATCCGTCGCGCTTGAGAGCGATGGAAGACCAATATATTTTGAAGGCACTCGCAAAGCAGAAAGATCTCGGATTCCAAATTTTCACGGACGGCGAGTTGCGGCGCCGGAATTTCATGAGCGAGCTGACGGACGCGGTCGATGGATTCGATAAGGATGATGCGATCGCGCGCGACTGGGACGCGTCGCAGGAGAAACCGAGGGTGGCCTCGGTGACAGGCGTAGTCAACCGAAAGCTCAAGCGGATGCATCCACTGACGGCGCGCGAATTGCCGTTTCTGAAGCTGCACAGCCCGGGCGACATCAAGGTTCTGCTGCCGAGCCCCACGCAATTCCCGGCGATCGCGTTCAAACGAGGCGTGACCGATAAAGTGTACCAAGATCATTCGGCGCTGCTGTGGGACATCGTCGAAATCATGAAGCAGGACATGGCGCAACTCGCGGACGAGGGCGTGAAATACATTCAAGTGGACGCGCCGCGCTACAGCTATTACCTCGATCCGAAGTGGCGCGAATGGATCAAGAGGGAGATGGGCCAGGACCCGGAAGAGGCGCTCGACGAAGCGATTGCCGCCGACAACGCTTGCTTCGACGCGGCGAGACGGCCGGGCGTGACGGTCGCGATTCACTTGTGCCGCGGAAACAATCGCAGCCACTGGTACGCGGAAGGCGGCTACGATGCGGTCGCCGAGAAGCTCTTCGGTTCGCTGAGAGTGGACCGGTTCCTGCTGGAATATGACGACGAGCGAGCCGGGACGTTCGAGCCGCTGCGGCTGGTCCCCAAGGACAAGATCGTCGTTCTCGGATTGATCACCACAAAGAAGGCGCAGCTCGAAAAGTCCGACGAGGTGGTGCGGCGGATCAAAGAAGCGGCGAAATATTTTCCGCTGGAGAATATGACCGTGAGCCCGCAGTGCGGCTTTGCTTCGACAGCGGAGGGGAATCTGCTGACCGAAGACGAACAATGGGCCAAGTTGAAGCTGGTGGTGGACACGGCTCGGCGAGTGTGGCACTAGAGGTCGCGCTTACCTCGGATGTGCTCGGCGCCGAAGGAAATCTGCTGACCGAAGACCAACAGTGGGCTAAGCTACGGCTCGTTGTGGGGACCGCTCGCAAGGTGTGGGGCTAAGCGGCGACCAGGATTCTCCGGGCTCAAAATTGAACCTGCATCTGAATCACACCCATAAAGACTCGGCTCCCGCGACCACGAGCGAAGTCGTCGCCACGGTTTTGTCGCTACTCGAAGACGGGCAGATGAAGCCCGCGCAATTCGCACGGCTGCAGATTCACCTGGACTGGCTGCAGTACAAGCACAACTTCCGGGAAGCCGTGACGGTGATGCAGGGTGGCGAAGAGCAAGGCGAGGGCGCCGCTCCCATGGAGATTCGTATCGATTCGAGGCAGGTGGCGCCCGGATCGCTCCGCGCATTGCTTCAAAACGCCATGCACCCTGCGAAACCGGACGAAGATACGGGCCGGATTTATTTTGAGGGCTTCCGATCGTTCCGCACGAGCATCGTATGGGAGTTTAACCGGCTCTACTGGCAACGCTTGAAGGACTGGGAAAAGGCGACCGGCAAGAGCTACGAACAGGCATTGCCGGGCGGCAAGTCCGACGGCAACCAGGCCCAGGGAGTCGCCGAAGCAGCAGCCGATTTTTGGACCCTGCTGAAGGACCTGGAAAGCCAGAACCGATTGCCGCAGGAAGTATTCATTCTGGAGATCGGCGTGGGCTTGGGGAAGCACGCCGGACTTTGGCTGGACAGCTTTTGCGCCCTCGATCAGGGTCGCGGGACGAACTTTTATCCGCGCTTGCGATATCTGCTGGGCGACTATTCCCTGGCAACGCTCGAGCATTGCAGGCCGGCTGTCAAGAATCACCTCGATCTGTGCAGTTTCATCGCGCTCGACGCGATGGATCCGATCAAGACGCTCTCCTTTCTGCGCCACAAGGTTCTTCACGTCCATTCGACGAACATGTACGACAATCTGCCGGACGAAGAAGTCGTGTGGCGCGACAGCCGGATTTTCTGGGTACAGTCCCGCGCATATTTGCCCCCGGGGGATGCGGCCCGGATCAGCAAGGCGTGCGACGTGGCCGTTGCGGACATACCGACGATCGTGGATCGCTTGCTGGATGTGGGCATCGCAGCCCTGCCGGACCGCGCCAAGGGCATGATTTTCTGGATGGAAGTCTGGAACGCGATGCGCACGGAGGAGAAATTGGTGGACGCGGTGGATATGCCGGACGCTTCCTTCCCGGCGGGACTCAGTTCCGCACACATGGAAGACATCCTTCGAACCGCGCCGAACGATTTGCGATTCCATTTGAGCCCGGGCGCGCTCGAAAGCTTTCGCAATACGCTGCCGCTGCTGCATCCGCGAGGTTACCTGCAGGTGCAGGACATTTTTGCCACCGATCTCCAGGATTACAGCATGGGGTTTCACGGCCCGGGCAAATTGGACGGGTCCATCGTGAACTGGGTCAACGGCGCGCTGTTGCGCGAGGTCGCGGAGAGAGCCGGCTACGACTTGCACTTTGCGCCATTCAAATACCGGCCGGGATCGAAGACTTCGGTCCTGTACACGACACGACGGGAGTAAGACTGATGACTCTTCCGATTCTTCCCACGACGATGGTTGGCAGCTACTCGATGCCTGGCTGGCTCGAGCGGCTGAAGACGGATTATTTCGCCCGGCGGATCAGCCGTCACGATCTGGACGAAATTCACGACGCCGCGGTCCGGTCCGCAATCAAGGATCAGGAGATGGCCGGGCTCGACATCGTGACCGACGGAGAGCTTCGCCGCGACAACATGATCGACTATTTCGTCGAGCGGCTTCCCGGAATCCAGATTGACCGTTCGTCAAAGAAGTTCTACTACGATTTTTACGATAGTGAGGTGCTGGGAAAAATTCCCATGGCCGCGGTGGGACTGGTGGAAGATTTCCGGTTTCTGCTCGCGAACACGGAGCGGGCAGCGAAGATTTGCATCACGGGTCCGCATTCCCTTTGCAAGCGCGTCCGCAACAAACACTATCCGAGCGAGGAAGCTCTGGCGACGGACATCGCTCGCGTGATGAATATGGAGCTAAAGGAGCTGGTGAAAGCCGGAGCGAAATACATACAGATCGACGAGCCCTACTATTCGGGCTTCCCCGAGGACATCAACTGGGGCGTTAAGGTGCTGAATATTCTGGTCGAGGGCGTCCAGGCGAAGATTGCGGTCCACATTTGCTACGGAAACCGGTACGGCAAGCCATCCTGGGAGGGCAGCTACCGGTATCTCTTCCCGGCAATTCTGGACGCGAAAGTGAATTCGCTGAGCCTGGAATTCGCAAGGCGTGGCGGCGAAGATCTGGATCTCTTCCGGGAATTCAAGGTGCCGTTCGAACTGGGCGCGGGAGTAATCGACGTCAAGGATAATTCAGTCGAGACGCCGGACATCGTCGCCGAACGGATTCGCAAGACGATGAAGGCTGTTCCCGCGGAAAAACTGTACGTCCTGCCGGATTGCGGTCTCTTCCATCTTCCTCGAGATACCGCGTTTGCCAAGCTCCGCGCCATGGTCGAAGGCGCGCGGATTGTTCGGAAAGAATTGGGAAAATAAAGGACCGCACCGAATTCGCGGCCCGTGACGCACACTCCCTTTTCATGTTTCGCGAGTCAACGGTGTTGTTTCGAGCTCCAAGGCTCGACTGCGAATGGATTGCCGGAGGGCGCGCTCAAACAGCTAGACAGTTCCGAGTTCTATTGGATAGTATGCGGCAGATACTGTGATGCAAACAGGCAGCCACGTTGCGTTGAGCGCTGGGATTTCACCGTTGAAGAGTATGTCCACGGCTGGCGTCAAGCCTTCGGAACGGCGCGATTTCTGGCAAACGAACGCTGGCCACCTATGCGGCGCCTTTCGTCTTGAGCTGCAGGGCGACGAGGCTTT
>JARLGK010000139.1 GCA_031296075.1 Candidatus Acidiferrales bacterium | reverse complement strand
CGTGCCCGAAGTCGGAATACTGATCGTTGACGACGATGTCGCCAGCCAGCGTGCGCTGAAAAACGTCCTGGATTCCGAGGGTTGGCGCGTCCGCATTGTTCCGGAGGTTTCCCAGGCTCTGATGGAATTGGCCACGGGCACCTGGAATCTCACCATCGTCAATATCGCGCTGGCCGACGTGCGTGGGCCCCTTTTCGCCATTCTCAAGGAACTAACAGAAGCCGAGCCGGTAGACCCGCAAGCCGAGGGCGAACCACCGCCCAAGCGAATTCGCGCTCTTTTTCTGGTGCCGGTCGCCCGAGCGAGGGAAGCACAGCCAATCCTCGAACGCGAAGGCCTTCCCTACTCGCTCAAGCCGTATCACCTCCACGATTTCCTCGAGAAGGTGAGCGAGCTGCTGGTCGAGGCCGGCGCCATTGCCGAGCCGATCCGCAGCATCGGTGGATTCGGCGCGGCCAAGAGACGCCGCCGCAATACCAACTTCTCGCGCGACACTCGCCGCGGAACGATGTTCGCCACCCGCGAGGATTACCAGATGACCGACGAAGAGATGTCCGAATACGAGCGCGAGGAAGAAGAAGGCCGCAAGAAGCGCGAAAAAGAGCTGCACGATATGAAAGATCGCGGCGGGCATTCGTGACGTTCCGCCGCCCGCCCGAGCACCTCTAAAGATATCGCTCCCGAAACCCTGCAAGGAATCGCCCCTCGTTCGTTCTCAGGAATGAAGCCCGCTGCACCGCGCATCGCAAATCAACGCGGGCAATCGAGGAGGCACCATGCACGCCAACCGTCGAAGTATCCTTGGAATTCTGGTTGTGGCAGTCGTGATTTCGTTGGGAGCGGCCATCGCGGTCGCCAATCTTTGTCCGCGGGCCCGCGCTTCGAATCGAGAACCGGCGCTCGCGCAACTCGGCTGGCGCCTGGCGCAGCCGGTCACATATGAAAACTTAACGATTTTCCCCGTGGTCACATCGCAGGACGCGGACACCAGCGAATTCGCGACTCTCGACCAGGCGCTCGCCTCGGGCGAAGCGGTCGTCACGGAGGAAGGCTCCGACTTCCGACGCACGCGCCAGGGCGTCGTGCCTCCTCGCTTCTCCACCGGCGCGCAGGTGAATCAACTGGTCTTCATTAATCGAGGCAAGCGCCCTCTAATTCTTCTGGCCGGCGAGGTCGTCTCCGGTGGCCATCAGGACCGCATCATCGGCAAGGACCGCATCGTGCCGGCCGGAGCGCCGCCGCTGCCGCTGGATGTCTTTTGCGTCGAGCACGGGCGCTGGACCGGCGCCTCCGAGCAATTCAGCGCCGCGCAGATGATGGTCCATCCCAGCGTGCGCGACAAAGCCGCCGTCGATCAGGACCAGTCGCAAGTATGGGCCGCCGTGCGCGGTGAAGCCTCGGGTGTCGGCGTCGGTAACGGTGTTGGAAGCACCTCCGAGTCGGTCACCGTCGAATCCACCGCTGCACCCGCCATTCCACTTTCGTCGCGCAATCTTTCGCAAATAATCGTGCAGGACGCGCCCACGCAGTCGTACCAGAAGATCTACAAGTCGTCGCCGGTCGGCGCTTCGGTTGATACATTTGCGGCGGAAATCCAGCGCCGCTTCGAACGGGAGAACAGTGGCCTCAAAGGTGAGCGAGTCGTCGGTGTGGTGGTCGCCTTCGGCATGGAAGTCGCGTGGAGCGACATTTTCGCGTCGTCCGAGCTTTTCGATTCCTACTGGCCGAAGCTGCTGCGCAGCTACGTGGTCGAGGCAATGACGCGGCCCGGCGTGCGTCAAACGGCTTCGCTCGACGATGCCCGTGATTTCCTTCGTCCCGCAAACGGCCACATCGAAGAAGAATCCGAGCCGGGAATCTACCGCTGGCGCAAACAGTCCGAAGGACGCCTGGCCGAAATCGAGCTGGACGCGCTCGCTCCCAAACCGTTCACGCTGCACTGGCTCCGCGTCCTGCACGGCGACGGACGACTGGGACTCGTCGAGTAGTCATGTAGCTCAGGTCTTCAGACCTGAGGTTTGTCCCGACTGATGATTCGCCCAACGCCGGACCTCAGCCTGGTCCGGCGTTGCCGCCAGAAGCTCGGCGATCGTTTTCCTGAGCACCGGATGTTGCGCGCCGCCCGCGACCTCCGCGAATGGCACGAGCACGAATTTCCGCTCCGCCATTCGCGGATGAGGAATTTTCAACTCGGGATCGTCAATCACCTGGGAGCCAAAAAGCAGAATGTCCATATCGATCGTCCGCGATTCTTTCGGCCCATCTGCTTCGGCGCGTCGGCGTTGCCGGCCGAGCGACCGCTCGATGATCAGCAGAGTTTGCATGAGTTGGCCCGGCCTCATCTCAGTTTCCGCCTCGACCACGCCATTCAAGAACCACCCGCAGCCGCGAACGTCCACCGGCTCCGTTTCATACAGCGACGACTGCCTCGTGACGCGCACGCCGCGCGCTCCCAGCGCCTGGATCGCTCGCGCGATATTTTGCGCGCGGTCTCCCAGGTTCGATCCCAGCGATAAGTAAACGGTGCTCATCGGTGAACGAGCATTCTAGCTCGCGCAGCCCCAACGGCGATCGCCTTTCCTTGCGAACTTCGCGTCTTCCCACCCTGGGTAAAGTACCTGACGGGCGCGGTGCAATTTCTTGCCTTCGCGCTAAAATAAGGGATCGGGAGGCGCCTATGCCGAACTCCAGAACATTGATGTGGCTGCGCGCGGGTGCATATCGAGAGGAACGCCTACCGATACGCAGGAATCACCCTGGTTATCGTCATGCTCATCGCACGCACGCAGCCCGTATGGATCGTCGCCATTCACCGGTTCGTCGAGATCTCCGTGGGAATCGCCGTCAGCTTGCTCCTCACCGCGGTCTGGCCTGAATCGCCGCCGGCCGCGGCATGAGTGTTGAGCTAACCGAACGGGGGCGATTTCACTCGCCGACGCCAACTTTACTTCACAGATCGCAATGTGTAGCCTTCGGTCGGTGAAGAGGTGTTCCGATGCCTATCAACCTTGCCATAGACGATCGCCTGATTGAGGAGGCTCGAAAGCTCGGGCGTCATCGTACGAAGGAAGAGACCGTGACCGCCGCGCTCAATGAGTACGTCGAGCGCCGCAAACAACAGGATATCCTCTCGCTCTTTGGGACCATCGAGTACGACGAGCACCACGACTACAAGCGCGAACGCCGATCGAAACACGTGTGAGAAAATCTTCACCAGATCTTGGGCAACACGAGAATAGAGGCAACTGATGCCCGTCTATGTTGCATTGTTGCGCGGCATAAACGTCGGCGGAAACATCCTCAAGATGGATCGCCTGCGCGAATTGTGTGCGGCGCTCGGCGCCAGGAATGTGCGCACCTACGTGCAAAGCGGCAACATCGTCTTCGAGGCGCAAGGCACCGCATCGCACTGGGCGCAAACGCTGGAACGCAAACTGGCTGGCGAATCGCGCTTGCCCGTCTCCGTGATGGTAAGAACCGCCGCGGAAATGTCGATAGTCCTGGCGGGCAATCCATTCCTGAAGGAAAAAGGGATCGACAATGCCAGGCTCGCCGTCACCTTCCTGCAGCAAGCCCCGGCAAAACCCGCGCTCGCGGCGCTCGGCGCTTTGAAAATCGGCTCGGAGCGATTTCATTGTGCCGGCAAAGAGATTTATCTCCACTGCCCCGATGGATTCGCGAACGCGAAGCTCTACACGCTGGAAAAGGTGCTCAAGCAGAGGACCACATCGCGCAATTGGAACACGGTCACAAAGCTCTGCGAAATGTCCGCCGAGTGATTTGTCCGCCTAGCTCGCTTCCCGCTCGCTGGCCCTGCTTCCGCGCCACCAGAAGAAAGCCACAAGAGCGGCGACAATTGCGACGCAGGCAACCGTCAATGCCGCAGGATGCCCGTGTTTCGCAATGAACCCGATTATTTTTCGTCCATAGCGCGCTGACAAGTAGGCCAGGATTATGTAACGGACGATTCGGCCAACCGCGAGCGCGGCCAGGAATTTTCTCAGCGGATATTGCATGGCGCCGGCGGCTATCAGAAAGGGAGTAATCGGAAATGGCGGCGGCAAAACAGCCGGGACGGCGATGGCGCTGAACCCCCATCGCTCGAAGATCTTGGTAATTTTATCCACTTGCCGGCGCGGGAACCTGCGCTCCAGCGCTTGTTTACCGCCTTTGCGGGCCAGCCGGTACGTGACGTAACCTCCGATCACGGCGCCTGCCGTCGCCATCACCGCGTAGTAAAACCACCACTCCTCCTGGCGGGCGCACAAAATTATCAGCACCACGTCCATGCTGCCTGGAATCGGAATGATGGAATTGTCCAGCAGCCCGAGGGGAATCAGGCCTAAGCCACCGAGGTGTACAACCCAACGCCGCACGCTGTGCGCCACCGTCGGTGCCAGCGCCGCGAGAATCTGGCCGGTAGTCATGATCCAGATGCCAACTATACAGCTATTACCGGACTTCGCTCCGCGTGCGCTGCGTTAGCCGCGCACACGGTCTCGGCCGCAACGGGCTCGAGGCTAACCACGCGAAATCCGGCAAGCTGCCTACTCCGCCGTTCATGCACAACCGCGGCCCGTGCTAGACCTTGTACCAGCGGCCTTCGGCGATCATAACGCCCCGACGCCGTGTGCCGGGGAACCTGTTTGGCCCGAGCGGAGAGAAGCTGGCGGATTTGTTGATCCATCGCCGTGACCGCGGGCGGCCTGCGAAGAATAAGATATATGGGAAAGATCATGAGAAGGATACCGAACACACCGAGGTATATCGAATCGGAAATCAGCGCCGACGCGAACGCGCGGATCCCGACTGCTATGATTCCGGTCATCAGCAAGATAATGGAAAGCACTAGGGCGTAAAACAAGCACGCGCTCAGTTTTTCGGTCATTTCGTCTCCCAAGAACCGCAGGGTTTCATTCGTCCTCGTTTTGCGGGGAACGGGCGGGCGGCATCATACTGGCGTCCCATCCGTAGCATTACGGACAGGACGCGCTCTTCGTTGTTCGATGAAACGTTTCAGTTAGTCGTGATCGGGATGTTCGTGCCGCCAGTTCCAGTATTGATTCTGCATTTTGTGTTTCTGTTTGTTGTATTCACGATAGGTCTCGTGCCGTTCCGTCAAAAAACCTCGGTAGGCGCGGTCTTCGCGGTCGTCCCAGTTGTGATAGTCCTTGTGGTCCCTGTCATAGACTCGAACCTGAACGCTGGCCTCCTGAGGTATTGGGGCGGCCATCATTGACACCGGTGCCGCGATAGCAGCAGCCAGGAATAGCGCTGCGACGATACGATAGGAACGATGCATGGTGTAGTCCTCCAAGTCGGAGATTCCGCCTTCGGAGTCGCGACGGACATCACTATGCAACTAGCTGCGGTGAATAGATGTCCCGTACAGCACACACGCAACGATCCACAGGGGCATGACGCCCACTCAGATTGGGAGTGCTGTGCGTCAGGCGGGGCGGCGCGGGCGCTGTTTCGCCGAGATGGACCGGATGATCAGTTTCCGCTTCTGCTTCGGGTCCATCCGGACCTTTGCGCGAAGCAAGGCAACGTCGATCAGAGCACGTATCTGCGGATCATCCAGGATGCTGAGATCGTTCAGCGTGACGCTTCGCACCACGTTGCCGCTGCCCTTGAGGCGTTTATCCGGATCGGGCAGCTTCGCGCCCTGCAGAAAGCACAAACCCACCTTGCGCGGAAATATCGCAATCGAAAAAATCGCGTCGGAGGGCCGTTCGTTCGGCCCGAAGCCGATCACCAGCGCGTTGTAATTGTCGTAGACGAGCTCGATGGCGTTCGGCAGACGCCTTCGCATTTTGGCGAGCGCGCGCCGCGCGAGCATCGCAATCTCCGGCGTGAATCGGGCGAGGAATGAATCGAGCTGTCGCTTGGGACTGCCAGCGCTTTTCGGCTGGGGCGCTTTCAACTCTTAGCTCTCAACTGTTGACTATCCGTCAGAAGAGTCCCGACTGCGGTCGAGGTTGGTCAATCCCGAAATGCTTGTAGGCGAGCGCCGTGGCCACTCGCCCGCGCTGCGTGCGGTCGAGCAGGCCGAGCTGCATCAGGTAGGGCTCGTACATTTCCTCGATGGCGTCTTCTTCTTCGCTGAGCGATGCGGCTATCGTGTTCAGGCCCACCGGGCCGCCGGAATATTTCTCGATGATCGTGAGCATCAGGTTGCGATCGATTTCATCGAGGCCGTGCTCGTCCACGCGGAGCATCGCGAGCGCGTCCCGCGCCACATCCAGCGTGATGTGGCCCTTCGCCCGGACCTCGGCGAAGTCGCGCACGCGCCGCAGCAGGCGATTTGCCACGCGCGGAGTACCGCGGCTGCGCCGGGCGATTTCTGCGCCACCGGCTTCGTCCATCGTAATGCCCAGGATTTTCGCCGAACGCACCACGATTCGCTGCAAATCCTCCGGCGTGTAGAACTCCAGCCGGTGCACGATTCCAAATCGCGAACGCAGCGGCGCCATGATCAATCCCGCGCGCGTGGTCGCGCCGATCAGGGTGAACTTGTTCAGCTGATAGGGATGCACGCGCGCGCCGGGACCCTGGCCGATGATCAGGTCCACGCGAAAATCCTCCATCGCGGGATAGAGAATCTCCTCGAGCGCCGGCTGCAAACGATGAATCTCGTCGAGAAAAAGAAAATCGCCCGGGTCGAGCGATGTGAGCACCGCGGTGAGGTCGCCCTTTTTCTCGAGCAGCGGCCCCGAGCTGATCTTGATCGACGAGCCCATTTCGTTCGCCAGGATTTGCGCGAGTGTGGTCTTGCCCAGGCCCGGCGGCCCGTAGAGCAGCACATGGTCGAGCGCTTCACCGCGCGCCCGCGCCGCTTCGACGGCGATCTGCAGGTTTTCCTTCACGCGCTCCTGCCCGATGTAGTCGCCGAAGCTCGCCGGGCGGACGCTGGCCTCGATGCGCGCGTCCTCGTCAGATGCCTTCCCGGATACGATTCGATTTCGCGGGTCCTCGGCTCTTCTGGGCTCTGGCATTCTGTGCGACTCCTATGCCTCTTCGAAAACGCCGTTGTGCTGTTCGCTTTCGGTCAGTATTTCACCAGCGCGGTCCAATTCCTGGTACTCCTGTGCAAAACGCTCGCGCATCGCGCGGTGCAGCGACGCGTTTTCCCAGCGGTCAATGGTGAGAAAGCGGCGCGGGTTCTGCATGTCGCGCAAGAGCAGCGTTCCGTGATAGCCCTCGTTCTTGCGATACATCGTCGCCCAGGGACCGGAATTCGCGTAGTAGTCTTGGAATTCCTTGATTTTGTCCGCGCGCGCTATGAATTCCCAAACGATACGAACCATGTCCCCGGTCTCCCTTCCCCTTGGTTTATTCACCATGGCCGGCGCGCGCGCTTTTGTGCATCGCGGAACTCCCGAGAAGTTGAAGCGACGTGCGCAATAACGTTTCAAAATCGGAATCGCCGGAGGTGCGCGCCTTTTCGATGGCGCGCTTGACGGAGCGCTCATCGTAGCCCAGATTCACGAGCGCCGAGGCGACGTCGGATTCCAGCTGTGAGCGCGTCGCCGGTTTGCCCGTCTCGCGGACATCCACTGCCGCGAGCTTGTCGCGCAGCTCGACGACCATGCGTTCGGCGGTCTTTCTGCCCACGCCCGGAATGCGCACCAGTTGCGCCAGATCGCCCT
>JARLGK010000138.1 GCA_031296075.1 Candidatus Acidiferrales bacterium | reverse complement strand
GGCTTGCCGAGGACCATGCTCAACCCGCGGCAGTTCCAGCTTGCGGCGAAGTTCTCGTTCTAGCTGCAAGACGGTAACGGAGTGTTGCAGAAGGCCGGGCTCGCGCCCGGCCTTCTTTTTTGCTCTCAGCTTACGGAAAAGGGCGCCTTTTAGGGGGTCGGAGCTTCTAGCTCCGACATAGATCGCCTGCTCTCAATGCGCTTTAGCGCCTGAGGACACTCTTCACTGCCTTTTTCCGCAGCCTGTCTAGCGATTTCGTACAAAGGCGGCACGCAACGGCGCAATCTGGGCTTGCAGTCGCGGCGTTGTTGTCTACCAGCGGCGCAATGTAGTAATCTTCCGCTTCAATCTGGGAATCAGGATTGACGGGGTTGGCGCTCCGAGTTCCACAGGTCCAGCCGGAAAGCGTGCTCTTGGGACACTTCGCTTGGGTGCTTCACTTCCAGACATGCAGCAATTGAACGCCAGGCCTGAGCCGCTCGAGGTGGACTTCGCGCGATCGGCGATCCTCGTCGTGGACATGCAGAACGCGTTCGCGAGTAAGGGCGGCACGCTCGACATTGCCGGCGCGGATCTGGCCGGAGCGCCCGGCGTGGTGCGAGCGATTCGGTCCGTTCTCGATGCCGCGCGGCCGGCGGGGGTGCCGATTGTCTACCTCCAGACGGGATACAAGCGGGATTTGAGCGACGCCGGAGGCCTCCGCTCTCCGAATTATCACAAAGAGACAGCGATGCGCCTGATGTGCGCGAAGCCGGAATTGAAAGGCAAGCTACTGACCGAGGGCGGCTGGGATTTCCAGATCGTGGACGAGCTGGCGCCGCAGCCGAGCGACATCGTGGTCGTCAAAACGCGGTACAGTGGCTTTGCGGGAACGACGCTCGATTCGCAGCTGCGCGTCCGCGGCATCCAGTATCTATTCTTCGCCGGCATTGCCGCGAACGTGTGCGTTGAATCCACGCTGCGCGACGCCTATTTCCATGACTACTGGCCGATTCTGCTGACGGACGGCACCATGCAGGCGGGCGAACGAAGCGCGTACGATGCGACCATCTTCAATGTAGAATCGTTCTTCGGCTGGACGATCGATTCGAAACAGTTGTGCGCCGCTTTGGCGGCGAAGGGCGGGTAGGACATCGTGTGGACGGTTGACATTGATGTGGGCGGCACGCTGACCGACGGTCTTTTCACCGGCAGCGATAGCGTGACTTGCGTGAAGGTGGACACAACTCCGCACGATCTGACCGTGTGTCTTTTCGACTGCCTCGCGCAGGGAGCGGCGCAGCTGAATTTCCCGGACGCGGCTGCGTTTCTTGAAAACGTCGAGCTGATCCGGTGGTCCACCACGATCACGTCCAATGTTCTCGCGGAGTTGCGCGGGCCGCGCATCGGCCTGCTCGTCTCCCAGGGCCACGAGAGGAATTTGTACGGGAGCGACGCGCAAAGCGGAGTCCTGAACAAGCTGCTTTCCGCGCGCGACGTGATCGGCATGAATGGCTCGGCGACCGAAGCCACGATCATGAACGCAGCCCGCGTGCTTCTGGAAAGCGGCGTGCGCCGGATTTGCATCAGCCTGGAGGGCGCCCACCGCCAACCGGAGCGCGAAATCGCCTGGAAGCGGATCATTGACCAGCAATACCCCGATCACTTCCTGGGCTCCGTCCCCGTCCTCGCCGGAAGCGACATTTCCAAGAGCGCGGACGATCGCACGCGCTCCTATTGCGCGGTGATCAACGCCTACACGCACGGAGCGCTCGCCGCAACTTTGTTCAAGGCGGAGGACGATCTACGCGAAACATGCCGTTACGAAGGGACGTTTCTCGTAAGCCATATCAACGGCGGCGTCGCCGGGATCGCGAAGACGCGCGCGATTGACACCCTCGAATCCGGGCCGGTGCTGGGAATTCTCGGCAGCGCGTACCTGGCAAAAGCCTATGGCCTGAAGGACGTGATTGCCATGGACGTGGGCGGCACGACGGCGAAGATCAGCCTGCTCGCAGGCGGCGAGCCGATCTATCGCAAGCCGTCCGACCTGTTTGGCATTCCCGTGGAGCTTTCGCTCCCCTATCTGCGCTCGATCGCGCTCGGTGGCGGCAGCGTGGTGAAGCCGCTGGCCGGGACGAAAGGATCGGCCGTTCAGTTGGGTCCTGAAAGCATGGGATCGTATCCCGGACCGTCTTGCTACGGCCTGGGCGGCGACCGGCCCACGCTCACCGACGCGTTCGTCACCGCGGGGCTCATCAATCCGGACTATTTTCTCGGCGGAACGAAACAGATTGACCGCGAGCTGGCCCGGAAAACGATGGAGGAATCGGTGGCGAAGCCATTGAAACTTTCAACCGAAGAGGCGTCCAAGGCCGCGATCGGCCGCGCGTTTGAGATGGTGGCGGGCGTGATCGCCGGCGCGCAGGCAGAGGTTCAGCAGGACTTGTCCAAACACGCGCTCTTTGCTTACGGTGGAAACGGCGGGCTTTTTGCCTGCAGCGTGGCCGAGAAGGCGGGGCTGAATTCCGTGTACGTCTTTTCGCTCGGCCCGGTGTTCAGCGCGTTCGGCTCTTCCGTTTCCGATATTTGCCACGTGTACGAGCGCGCGTTGCCGGAGCCCTTGATAACCGACGACAACGTTGCGCGGATTCGCGCGATGCTCGACGAAATGAAGGCCGAAGGCGCGCAGGACCTGCTCGGCGAGGGCATCCGGCCCGAGCACCTGAGCTACGGCCTCGAATTCGAAGT
>JARLGK010000015.1 GCA_031296075.1 Candidatus Acidiferrales bacterium | reverse complement strand
TGCAGGCTGAACTGCTCGAAAAATATCATCCCTCGATGCTGCAGTTGCTGAAGATTCAGGGCCTCGGCCCCAAGACGATCGCGCTCATCTGGAGCGCCTACAAGGTCAGCGACGTTGACGGCGTCGAGAAGCTGGCGCGCGAAGGCAAAATTCGCGAACTCCCGCGCATGGGCGAAAAGCACGAAGCCAAGCTGCTCAAGGCCATTGCAGACTATCGCCGCATCGGCGGACGATTCCTCATCGACGCCGCCGAAGAGGAAGCCGAAAAGCTGACCGCCTACGTGCGCCAGTTCTCCGGCATCGAAAAGATCACGCCGGCCGGCTCGCTGCGCCGCGGACGCGAAACCGTGGGCGATCTCGACATCCTCGTCACCGGCAAAGCCTGCACCACGGAAGAAGGACGCCAGAAGGCCATCGCCCACGTCGCGAAATACCCGCCGCTCATGGACGTGATCGCCAGCGGCGACAACAAAATCAGCTTCCGCGTGCGCAACGGCATGCAGGTCGACGTGCGCCTTTTGCCGCCAGAATCCTACGGCTCAGCGCTGCAATATTTCACGGGATCGAAAGCCCACGGTGTAGCCCTGCGTCAACGCGCCCTCAGGAAGGGATACACGCTCAACGAATACAGCCTGGCCACGCTCGAAGGCGAGAAACCGGTCGCGGGTAAAACTGAAGAAGAGATCTACGCCAAGCTCGACCTCGACTACATTCCGCCCGAGATGCGCGAGAACCTGGGCGAAATCGATCTCGCCGAAAAGCACGCTCTGCCCCGCCTGATCCAAGAAAAAGACCTGCAGGGCGACGTGCACATGCACACCGTCGAAACCGACGGCAAGAACACCATCGCCGAGATGGCCGAGGCCGCGAAGGCGCGAGGCTACAAATACATCGCCATCACCGACCACTCCAAAAATCTCGCTTTCGCCAACGGCCTCGACGACAAGCGCGCCGTCGAACACATCGCGCGGATTCACGCCGCGGGCAAGCAAATCGACGGCATCACGATTTTCGCCGGCATCGAAGTCGACATCCTCGCCGACGGCGACCTCGATCTTTCCGACGACGTGCTGGCGCAAATGGATATCGTCATCGCCAGCGTGCATTCGGTCTTCAATCAGGAGCCGGCCAAGATGACCGACCGCCTGCTGAAGGCAATCGCGAATCCGAATACGTCACTGATCGGACATCCCACTGGTCGCATCCAGCTGCGCCGCGATTCCTATCACTTCGACATGGGCGCGATTCTGGCGGCTGCGGCGAAGCATAAAGTCGCGATGGAGCTGAACGCCTATCCTGACCGGCTCGATCTCAATGACGTGCACCTGCGCCAGGCCAAACAGCAGGGCGTGAAGATCGTCATCAACACCGACTCGCACCACACCTCGCACATGGAGAAGATTCGCTATGGCATCCTGCAAGCGCGGCGGGCGTGGCTTACCAAAGACGATGTGCTGAACACATTGTCCCCGCTGAAGTTCGCCAAGGCGATTAAGCACGGGTGGTAGGCGCGCCGATCCTGTGGATACATAGGTCTGAGTGGCGTCCCTTCGGGACTCGGTCCCGTTTGTGTCGGCCTACCCGGGGCTTACGCCCCGGGCTAATGAATGCCGCCGTTTCGCGGCTAGAGTTAACTGACATCACCATTCGTGGCTCCCCGGCCGCAGCTCCACGTTGATGCCGGATTCCCGGTGATAGGTGATGCCGGATTTCGAGTGATCTGCAGATTTTCGGTGATAACAAAACGCGGCAGCGCCCGAATCCAGTCCCGAAGGGACGGAATTCATTAGCCCGGGGCGTAAGCCCCGGGTCAGCCAACAAAAGAGGAACCGAGTCCCGCCAGGGACGGCACCGGTCCTGACGATCCTGACGTTCCTGACGTTCTTCTCCGTCTGGAGGATCACGACTTTTCCACAGTTTCCTGTCGTTCGCATGTTCACATAACCTTTACTCACGTTTTGCGCTCTCCCATACTGCGCTAAATCACCAGAGGAGATGCAAACGTGATCCATGACGATCTATTCATCGGCGACCTCCACGCCCAGGCCTGGACGTACGCGCAAAAAACAGGCGAGCTGCAACAAGACGGCAAGCATGTCGCCAACGGCTATTCCGGCGCAGGCGTGGGTAAAAACAACCCTGCCATGCAGCAGGTTCCGAACGTCGGACCGATCCCGCGAGGCGATTGGACCATCGCCGGCCCACCCGTCAACACACATGATCACGGTCCCTACGTCCTGGCGCTCAAGCCTGCGCCCACAACCGAGACTTTTGGCCGCAGCGGCTTCCTCGTGCACGGAGATTCGATCGAATCGCTCGGCTGCGCGTCGCACGGCTGCGTGATCATGCCGCGGCCAGTGCGCGAGCAGGTGTGGAACAGCGGCGACCGCGATCTGAAGGTCGTGGCACAGATGCCGGCTCAAGCAACAGTCGGCGATCCGGCAAAAATGACAAACGAATAAGCGGGCTTCTTCGCGAACTTTGCGGCAGTTCTTAGCGAATTTTGCGGTCAAAAGCTTTTACCGCAAAGCTCGCGAAGGAAACGCCGCAAAGGACGCAAAGAACAGCCTCAGGGAATCTGCCGCACTTGTCTGGGAGCCGCTCTTCGCTTCTGTTCTCTGCGCAGGCGTAGAATCGGCAAGGACCCTTCCCATGCCCGATCCGACTTCCGCACCTCCGCCGAGTCCGCAACCCACAGCGCCATCCACTCCCGCCGGGCCGACGATCAACATCGGCGAAGAGTACGGCACGGCCAAGAAAAATCTTCCGCCCGCCAAAATCGTGCTGATCGCAATTGGCGCGGTCCTGGTCGTGATCCTGATTGCGTCGTTTGTGAAACGCGCGAAGCCGCAGGCCGCGGGCTCGCTCGATAACGTGGTCGCGGTCGAAATACCCGGCCAGGGATCGACCATGGTCGCGCTCACTTTCACCCTGCACAACACCAGCGACAAGATTCTCTACGTCCTCAGCCTGCAGAGCACGATCAAGACCGCAAGCGGAGACTTCACGGCCGAAGCGGTCTCGGCGATCGATTTCAACCGCTACTTTCAAGCCTTCCCCTCGCTCAAGAACGGATCGCAACCGGCGCTCCCTCCCGAAACCAAAATTCAACCCGGGGAATCCGTCCAGCGCACCATCATCGTGGCCTTTCCCGTCACGCTCGATGCCTTCAATCAGCGCCAGTCGACCAGCGTTTCCATTCAGCCCTACGACCAGTCCCTACCGGTGGTACTGACAAAGTAGACCCGCGCCTTGCGTAGGGGCGGACGCCTCGTCCGCCCAGCGACGCGAAGCGAGCGTGTCGGTCTTTCTGTTTCCGAAGTTTCCGCCCTGCTTTCCCCGGACGAGGCGTCCGGGGCTACATTCTCACCAGATGAATGCGCCGCTTGCACGAACCCTCCGGCCTTCGCTCTCATAGCGGGATGAAAAAAGTGCGGTTCCTTTCGACGATCGTTTTCGCACTGATGGCCGTCACGACGTGCCATGCGCAAGCGAGCAGGCCAGGCAAGTATCTCTTTTACGTCGGCACCTACACCGAGGATGACGGCAAGGCCACCAAGAGCAAAGGCATCTACGCATACCGTTACGACCCCGCGACGGGTGAGGTCACGCCGCTCGGCGTGGCGGCGGAAACCACCAACCCGTCTTTCGTCGCCGTTGCTCCCAGCGGGCGTTTTCTCTACGCGGTCAACGAGGTCTCGAACTACAAAGGCCCGAACAGCGGAGGGGTCAGCGCGTTCTCGATTGATCATGACAAGGACGGCCGGACGACCGGCAAGCTCACATTTCTGAACGAAGTGGCGTCGCGTGGCGCTGGCCCGTGCTATATCACCGTTGATCGAACCGGAAAGTATGTGCTGGTGGCGAACTATGACGGCGGCAGCGTCGCTGTGTTCCCTATCAAGCCAGGTGGGTCGCTCGGCGAGGCTTCGGCGTTCGTACAACACACCGGCCACGGCGCGGACCCCGAGCGGCAGGGGGCGCCGCACGCGCATTCGATCGATCTCTCGGCCGACAACCGGCTCGCCTTCGTCGACGATCTCGGCCTGGACGAAGTGCTGGTCTACAAGTTTGACGCCTCCAAAGGAACGCTGACACCCAACGATCCACCGTTCGCCAAGCTCGACCCCGGTTCCGGACCGCGCCATTTCGCGCTGCGCGCCGATGGGAAGTTCGCCTATGTGGTCAGCGAAATCAAGGGCACGGTGACGGTGTTCGCGAATGATGCAGGCAAGCTGCACACTTTGCAGACCATTTCCACTCTGCCCAAGGATTTTTCGGGGCACGTCGAGGATGCGGAGATCGAAATCCTGCCCTCGC
>JARLGK010000137.1 GCA_031296075.1 Candidatus Acidiferrales bacterium | reverse complement strand
GGGAAAATCAGGGACGAATGGTTGGAGCTACGACACGATGCTAGTCGTTATGAGTCTGGTCATCGTCACCACGGGCGGTGGAAACCTCGCCCTCACGAACCTGTTCAGGTAAGACCGGCTCATGCGGTGAGGGCGCTCACTTCTCTGGTCAACGTTTCGACTCCGATCATTCGACTAACTGCAGATAAGCCGGATTACTGCCGGGCTAGTCCCACTTGTCCGGCCAGGCGTTAATAGGGGAGTAATATACGCGGTATAAGAGCAGTGAAAGGCGTTGCTGGTCTGGAGGTCGAGCAAGCAATCACCGCGCAGCCCTGAGAAAAGCGGACACATTGAAAGGAGGCACGATATGAGACGGATCGCTTTCTGGCTGGTTGCATTCGCATCGGTGGCAGGCGTTCTCGCCTCCACGACCCCCACTTCTGGACATGCCGATGAAGAGACCGCTCCAATCTTCGTAACCAACATTCCCCCCGGATACCGCGACTGGAGGTTAATCTCCTTGGCCCACGAAGAAGGCAACCTCCACAGTTTCGCTGCGATTTTGGGCAACGATGTAGCGATCAAGGCCTACCGCGACGGTAAGCTTCCGTTTCCGGACGGCACAATCATTGCCGCTCTACACTACGGTCACGTCCCGTCGGAAGAGAACGACAAGGTCTTTGGCGCTCCCCAATCTTTCGTTCCGGGGCCCCCTACGAACGTTCAGTTTATGGTCAAGGACTCCAAAAAGTATGCCTCGACCGGAGGCTGGGGGGTCGGTCACTTCAATAAAGACGGGACTCCTGGCACCGACGCGCAGCTCAAGACCTGCTTCCCCTGCCACGCGAAAGCTTCTCGCGATTTTGTTTTCACCCGTTACGCACCTTAGTAGCACGCACGATGCCCGGAGGTAAGAAAATCACACAACTCAGGAGGCAGCTATGAGCACGAACGCAGTCCGTAGTATCGCCACGAGCGTCGCGCCAGTCGACATGAAGTTCGAGATCGTCGTCATCCCCGTCTCGGATGTCTCCCGCGCAAAGGAGTTCTACGCGAAGCTCGGGTGGCGGCTCGACGCCGACTACGACAACGGCAAAGACTTCCGCGTGATCCAGTTCACGCCGCCGGGCTCAGGGTGCTCGGTCATCTTCGGCAAGAACGTCACCCCGGCGGCACCCGGCTCCGCCCAGGGCCTGTACCTGATCGTCTCCGACATCGAGGCCGCCCGCAAAGAGCTGCTCGATCGCGGCGTCGAGGTCAGCGAAGTGTTCCACAACGACGGCGTGTACGCGGGCGCGGACGAGCCCTACCTGTTTGGACGGGTCCGGGTCAGCGGCCCGGATCCCGCGCATGGCAGCTACCGATCGTTCGCTTCGTTCCGTGATCCGGACGGCAACGGCTGGCTGTTCCAGGAACTCACGACGCGGCTGCCTGGGCGCATCGACCCCGGGACGACGACCTTCGCATCGGCGAACGATCTGGCGAGCGCGCTTCGGCGTGCGGAGGCCGCCCACGGACAGCACGAAAAGCGCACCGGGCAGCGCGACGAAAACTGGCCCGACTGGTACGCCAAGTACATGGCGGCGGAGCAGGCCGGGACTGAGCTGCCGACGTGAGCGACTCCGACGTGAGCAGCGGGCCGGCACTCACCGGGCAGACGGTCGTCGTGATCGGCGGCAGCTCGGGGATCGGGCTTGAGACGGCCAGGCGAGCACGGCCCCAGGGCGCCGATGTCGTTCTCACCGGCCGCGACCCGGAAAGGCTTGAGCGCGCCGCGCGCGAGCTCGGCGCGCTGAGCAGTGCGGCGTTCGACGCCACCGACTTCGAGCGCGTCGAGCGATTCTTCGACGAGCTTCCGACGCCGATTGACCATATCCTGGTCACCGCCGGCAGCCCCTACTACGCGCGGCTGGCCGACATCGATTTCGCACGGGCGCGCCGGAACGCCGACGAGCATCTCTGGCTGCCGCTCCACGTCGCTCGCCGCGCCGTCAGCAAGGTTCGCCCGGGCGGAACGCTCCTGTTCATCGGCGGGACGGGCGGTCGCCGGCCGGCCTCGGGCGCGCTCATTGCGGCGTTCACCGCCGCGATGCCGGCGCTCACCAAGGCGCTCGCGCTTGAGATCGCACCTGTCCGCGTCAACCTTATCGCGCCCGGCTTCGTCGACACGCCGCTGTCGGCGTCGCTGCTCGGTGGTCAGCTGGACGCGCGTCGCGAGCAGCTCCGCAAGACGCTGCCAATCGGTCGCGTGGTCGGCCCGGCCGACATAGCCATGCTCGCCGTCCACCTGATGACGAACACAGCGATCACCGGAGCAACGTACGACATCGACGGCGGCCAGCAGCTCGTCGAGGGGTGAGTCTGTGATTCGTCCCATTGAGCTCAGATCCCGATTCGTCGGGTTACCGGGCCAGTGGCTCCTAGTTTGCCGAACACTGGAGGGGAGGTTTGCCTTCCCGACCACGGGCCCACCGCCTTCCAAACCGTAGCCCGTCTTGCCGCCGCGCCGCCCTCCGCATAGACTCTGACCCGTGATTTCGAGCAACCGCAGATGTTAAGCAAGCGACTGCGCGCGGATCTCGCGTTGGCCTTCTGCGCGCTCATCTGGGGCGCCACGTTCGTGGTCATCAAGGACGCGCTAGCGGACGTCTCGGTCATCGTGTACCTGGCCATGCGCTTCGGGCTTGCCGCGTCGATCATGGCGATCCTGTACTGGCAGTCGCTGCGGAAGTTGACGGTCGCAACCGTGTGGGCCGGAGTGCAGATCGGCGTTTTCATGTTTTGCGGCTACGCGTTTCAGATCTTCGGCCTGAAACTCACCACGCCATCGAAGGCAGCGTTCATCACCGGATCAAGCGTTGTGCTCGTGCCTCTGCTGCTGGCGGTGTTCGCCAGCCGCCGAGTGAACCACTGGACTTGGGCGGGATCGCTCTCGGCGCTGGGCGGGCTGTATTTCTTGTCGGTACCGCGCGAGGGAATCTCAGGCCTCAATCGCGGCGACCCAATCGTCTTCGCCTGCGCCGTGATGTTCGCGCTGCACTTCATTTTCATCGGACGCCACGTGAAGCGTCATTCGGTAGCGCCGCTCAGCTTCCTCCAGGTCGCGACGACCGCAGTTCTTTCGGCGCTGCTGTTGCCTCTGGTCACCGCGGCAGGATGGGAGCAGCCACGCCTGCATTGGACGAACTATCTCGTCTTCGCGGTTCTGCTGACAGCGATCGGTGCGACCGTGATCGGTTTCTCGCTGCAGACATGGGCGCAGCAATACGCCTCACCGTCCCATGCGGCCATTCTGGTCAGCCTCGAGCCGGTGTTCGCGGCACTGACTTCGCTGGTATTCGCGCGCGAGCATTTGGGAGGCCGCGTCCTACTCGGCGCCGCGCTGATTCTTGCCGGCATCCTGCTCGCCGAATGGAAGGGAACTACCGAAAGCCGCCCCGGCGAAATTCCCGCGTAACCTTTCGGCGCGCCCGCGGTTCAACAAGTAGAGAACGCGTTCTGCGGAGAATCGGTTGAAGGCTCTGAAAAAGAGGCCAGACGAACGTCTGCTGATCGAGGCGGCGCAGAAAGACCCCGCCCGCTTCGCGGAGCTTTACGACGACAACTTCGACCGGGTGTACGCCTTCGTCTCGCGCCGCGTGCAGAACCGTCCGGACGCCGAGGACCTGACCGCGGAGGTATTTCATCAGGCGCTCGCGAAGATCGCGCAATTCGAGTGGCGCGGCGTGCCGTTCGCGGCGTGGCTCTATCGCATGGCCGCGAACGCGATTGCGGATCGCTGGCAGCGCGCCGGCCGGGAGAAGGGAAGTCCTCTCGCAGACGACCCGCCCGACGTTTCCGGCCGTGCGAATCCCGAGGAAGTCGAACGCCGCGCCCGAACTTTCCGCCTGGTAGCGGAACTCCCGGACGATCAGCGCCGCGTGATCGAAATGCGCTTCGCCGAGGAAAAGAGTATCGCGGAAATCGCTCGCGAGCTGAAGCGCAGCGCCGGAGCGATCAAACAGCTCCAGTTCAGGGCGCTCACAACATTGCGCGCCCGATCGAATCGGAAGGCGAGCGAGAAGCCGTCCCGCAAGTCAGGTGGACGAAATGGCTAGACAGAACCCGGGCCAACAACTCGACGCGATCGTTGACGCGATTCTCGACGGACGCGGTGACAAGAAGCTGGCGGCGCTCGCCTCCATTGCGCAGGACCTGCGCGACCTTCCGCGCGCGGGCTTCAAGACACACCTTAGGGCGGATTTGGAAAGGAGAGCAGCGATGACGACATCGGCGGCAGGAAAGGCGGTCAATCCAATCCGCGAAGGATTCCACAGCATCACACCGTACCTGATTGTTCCCGGAGCGGCGCAATTGATTGACTTCATGAAGGCGGCATTTGGAGCAGAGGAGCATTTTCGAATCAAGAGGCCCGGCGGAGATGTGATCATGCACGCCGAAGTAAAGATCGGCGACTCGATGATCGAGCTGGCCGAAGCGAACGACCAGTTTCCGCCCACGCCCGCGACGATCGTTCTGCGCGTGAATGATGTGGATGCTGTGTTCAACCGTGCGGTCGAGGCCGGCGCTACTGTGATGCAGCCGGTGGCCGATCAGGAATACGGCGCGCGCAGCGCGACTGTGCTGGATGGCTCCGGCAACCGATGGAACATTTTCAGGCCGACGGAGGGCAACGTCATCTTCAAAGATTTCCGCAGCGTGACTCCTCATTTCAATCCGCTGCGGGCGCCCGCGATGATCGAATTCCTGCAAAAGGCGTTTGGCGCCGAGGAGATCTATCGCGCTCAACATCCCGATGGGACGATTCCGCACGCGCAGGTTCGGATCGGCGACTCGATTATCGGAATGGGCGAGGCACACGGGCCCTACCAGCCGATGCCTTGCACGCTTCACCTGTACGTCCCGGACGTGGACGCGGCCTACGAACGCGCGCTCCAGGCCGGTGCTACATCCATCCAGCCGCCCGCCGATCAGCCCTACGGCGAGCGCAGCGGCGGCGTGACCGATCCGTTCGGGAATCGCTGGTTCGTCGCCACTCACATCCGCGACGTGGCGATCCCCGGGTAACAGCGATGACTGCGAACGATTTTCGCCTCGTGGCCCTGAGCTTTCCAGAGTCCGTGGAAAGCTCCCACATGGACCACCCGGATTTTCGCGTCGGCGGCAAAGTCTTCGCCACGCTCGGCTATTTCGACAAGAACTGGGGAATGGTGAAGCTCATGCCCGACCAGCAGGAGAAATTCGTCGCCGCCGAGCCGAAAGTTTTCGTGCCCGCCAAAGGCTTCTGGGGCGAGCGCGGCGCCACGTGCGTGCACCTGAAAAGCGCTAAGAAGACCACCGTCCGGAAGGCCCTGCGCGAAGCTTGGCTGAATGCGGCGCCGAAAAATCTCGCGAAGAAATTTCAGGAGATCTAGCGGGCGATCTATTTGAGTGTGGCGGAAGGCTCGGCCTGCGCGGGAGCTTCTTCCTTCGGCCGCGCGCGATCGATCGCAAGTCCTGCTTGCGTCGCAATCACGGTGAACACATTCAGATCCTCGACGGTAAACATCCCGCGGCGCGAGAGATTGTCCACATAGAGAAGACCCAGGCGCTTGTCCCTGGTTCCCAGCGGAGCGCACATCGCCGATTGAATCCCCGAATTTGCAATGCTCTGGCTCGCGGAAAGGCGCGGGTCCGCCTGCGGGTCGGAAACTAGCAGCGGCAAACCGCCGTGCATCACCTGGCGAATGATGCTTTGCGAAATCGTCAGTTGCGGCGCGCCCTGCGCCGGCGAAGTTTTTGACCCGGCGCGATACCGGATCAGCGCGGGCTCGAAACCGTAGCCGCCCTTGCTGAAATCGCCGCGGCCGATCGAATCGCGGTCCAGCAGCATGGTGAACCCGCGCTCGGCGCCGTCCATTTCGAGAACCAGGTCGAGAATCCGTCGCGTCACGTCTTCGACGGCGGTCACTTCACTCAGCGCGCGATTCACGCGATAGAGCAGCGTCAACAAGCGATTCTCCTGTTCGAGAGCGCTCACGCGGTCCTGCGCGCTCGTAGCGCGATCCACCTGAGGAGAAGCAGCGCTGCCCAGCGGCTGCACCGGAAGAAACGAGCCCGAGTAGGCGGACTCGCCCATCACCTTCGCAAAATTGGGAGGCAGTTGCGGCGTGCCGTAGGTGACCATGTTGCGCGCCGCCGAATCCTCGAAATAGCGGATTCGATATTCGCCGAGAACGATTTCGTCGTTCGCGCGCAGGAACGCTTCCTTCACCGGCGTGCCATTCACCTTCACGCCGTTGGCGGCGCCGCGGTCGATGATCTGCCAGCGGCCGTCTGGCGTTGCGCGCACCACGGCGTGCTGGCGCGAGATGCTGGCGTTGTTCAGCACCAGGTTGCTCGACTTCGCGCGGCCCACCACAATCGGGCGATCGCCGAGCAGCTCGAACACGCGCGAGCCTTCCGTGGCATGGTGAATCAGAAATCGAGGCATGCGAATGACTCCGCTTCGATCTTCTGCCCGCAGCGGAATCAAAGCAAGAAGCGCGGCAAAGCGTTTGTCCGATGGCTAACGGCCTAGTGGTGATACTTGACGTCGAGGGGCGCGCTCATCTCGGGCACGCGGAGGTGTTTTTTCTCAAACGCGGTGATCTCGGCCTCGTGGACGAGCGTCAGCCCGATATCGTCGAGCCCCTTCAGCAGGCATTCGCGGCGGAAGGGATCGACGGTGAAGGAATATCGCAGGCCCTGGTCGTCGATGACGACCTGTTGCTCGAGGTCCACGGTCACGCGGTAGCCTTCAGTCGCTGCGGTGCGCTTAAAAAGCTCGTCAATCTGTTCGTTTGAAAGCGTGACGGGCAAAATTCCGTTCTTGAAGCAGTTGTTGTAGAAAATATCCGCGTAGCTGGGCGCCAGAATAGCGTGGAAGCCGTAATCGAGAATCGCCCACGGCGCGTGCTCGCGGCTCGAGCCGCATCCAAAATTCGCGCGCGCCAGAATCACGCTCGCGCCTTTGTAGCGCGGCTTGTTCAGTACAAAATCCGGCTTCGGCTTTTCGCCGGGCAGGTAGCGCCAGTCGTAAAACAAAACGCGCCCGTACCCTTCGCGCGTCAGCAGCTTCAGGAACTGTTTCGGCACCATCTGGTCCGTGTCCACGTTCACGCGGTCCATCGGCATCACCAAGCCCGTCATTTTTGTGAATGGCTGCATCGGCCGTTTGTCCTCTGCTCTTCGATCCCTAAAACGCTATTCCGTTCCTTCCACGCCGCTCCACTTGCGAATGTCCACGAAGTGCCCTTCGATCGCAGCCGCCGCGGCCATTGCCGGGCTCACCAGATGCGTCCGGCTGCCCTTGCCCTGGCGTCCTTCGAAATTTCTGTTGGAGGTGCTGGCGGAGCGCTCGCCGCTCGGCAGCACATCGTCGTTCATGCCGATGCACATGCTGCAGCCGGAGTCGCGCCACTCGAATCCGGCGTCGCGGAAGATTTTGTCGAGGCCTTCTTTTTCCGCTGCGGCTTTCACCACGCGTGATCCGGGCACGACCAGCGCCTGCTTCAGCGATTTCGCCACGTGCTTGCCGGACGCGACCTTCGCGGCGGCGCGCAAATCCTCGATTCTCGAATTCGTGCACGAGCCGATGAATACGCGGTCGATGCGAATATCCTCGATCGGCGTGCCGGGCTTCAGGTCCATGTAAACGAGCGCGCCCTCGGCGGCCTTGCGGTCCACCGGATCGCTGAACGAAGTCGGATCGGGCACTCGGCCGGTCACCTGCGTCACCATGCCGGGATTCGTGCCCCACGTCACCATGGGAGCGATGTCCGCCGCTTGCAGCGTGACGGTCGCGTCGTATTTCGCGCCGGGATCGGTCGCGAGCGCCTTCCACTCCTCGACCGCTGCCTGAAAATCTTTTCCGCGCGGCGCGAACGGCCGCCCTTCGACGTAGGCGAACGTCGTCTCATCCGGCGCCACCATTCCCGCGCGCGCGCCGCCTTCAATGGACATGTTGCACATGGTCATGCGGCCTTCCATGGACAGGCCGCGCACCGCTTCGCCGGTGTACTCGACCACGTGGCCGTTTCCGCCGCCGATGCCGATCTTGCCGATGATCGCGAGGATGATGTCCTTCGCCGTGATGCCGCGCGGGCGCTTGCCCTGCACGTCAATCTTCATCGTCTTCGATTTGAACTGCGAGAGGCACTGCGTCGCAAAAACATGCTCCACTTCGCTGGTCCCGATGCCGAAGGCGAGCGCGCCGAACGCGCCGTGCGTGGCCGTGTGGCTGTCGCCGCAGACGATCGTGCAGCCCGGCAGCGTGATGCCCAGCTCCGGCCCGATCACGTGCACGATGCCCTGGTTCCGGCTGTTCATGTCGAAAAGGTTGATGCCGTTTTCCCGGCAATTGCGTTCGAGCGCTTCGAATTGGGCTTTGGCGTCGGGATCGACCGCCGGCGCCAGCCGATTTTTCGTCGAGACGGAGTGGTCCATCACCGCGAAGGTCAGCTCCGGACGGCGCACCTTGCGCCCCGCTACCTTCAGTCCCGAAAACGCCTGCGGCGTGGTCCCTTCGTGGATCAGGTGCCGATCAATATAGATCAGCGAAGGCTGTCCGGGTTCTTCGTGAACCACGTGCGCATCCCAGATTTTTTCGTACAGTGTCTTTGCAGCCATAGAATTTAGGTTTGCTTTCGATTTCGTAGGGCCGGTCTCTAGACCGGCAGCCGTTCACTCCCCCAGCGAATATTGTAACAATTCCACTGACTTGCCGCCAATCGCCATCGAGTCACGATCGTCTCGCCTCGCTCATATAGAGAACGCGATTCAGACAAACCTGTCCAATAGAAAAACAATATGTGCCAATTTGCGCGAGATATGGCCTTCAGAAGTTTCGCCGGGCGCGCATTTCGCGTCCCGGACGGTTTAAGGGGATGCCTCGTCCTCGTCGTGTGAGGGTGTCTGTGCCACTTACCAGCCACACCAACTGCGCCAAATTAGGTGTCACACCATGCCGAGTAATTTCAGACGTAACTCACTGAAAACAAACAAAAGGGACACCAACAAAGTGTCACACTTTTTCGACGTGGCAGAATTCGAATTTTTCGAGCAATATTCAAATCCGTGAATGCACAAATTCAATTGAATGGCGCTGTGGCGCGTCCGTGCCCTTTGTGCGGAGGCGCGGAGCGCAAGGTGCTCACGCGGCGCGGGCCGTGGGAGATTGTCGAGTGCGCGAGCTGCGGCATGGTGTTCATCGGCAGCGAGCTGCCCTACGACGTGCAGGCGCGCGATCACGACTGGATGCAGGAGCATGCGAAAGCGGCATCGGAGCGCAAGCAGAAGCAGCCCGTTTTCGTCGCGCTTTCGCATTTGCTGAAGCCGCTGCGGCCGAACACAAACGGCCGCATGCTTTCGCAGACGCTGCGTTGGGCAAGGGAAGGGAAGCTCGTCGATTTCGGCTGTGGCGATGCAGGTTTTCTGACGCTCGCGGCAAAATATTTCGACGTGACAGGCATCGAGCTCAGCCCCCGCTGTGCGGAAATTTCGCGGCAGCGGATTTCACCGGAGAAAATTCTGGAAGGCCCGGTGACGGAACTCGCGAGCACGCTGCCCGCAAACTCGTTCGACGTGGTCACGCAGTTCGGATACATCGAGCACGAATGGCAGCCCGTCGCCGGACTGCGCGCCGCGCATCGCGTCCTGAAGCCCGGCGGCGTCACGGTGATCAAGACGCCCAACTACGCGAGCTGGAACCGCACCATTCGCGGCATGGACTGGTGTGGCTATCACATTCCCGCGCACTGCAATTATTTTACGCCGCGAACGCTCGGCGAAATGTTTCGCAAGGTCGGCTTCGAGCCGCTCGCGCGTCCGCTGGCCGATTGTTTGCCGACGAGCGATTCGCTATGGATGGCCGCGCGAAAACCGTAACGACCAGCTGTACGTTCGCCTGTACGTAAACTGTACCTCGAGCACATTGACCGCACTTACGTCCTCGCGTATCTTCCCAGCGCATTCGCAAGCTGAAATTCCAACCCTCGGCCGCGAATGGAATGAAACGTCGCTCTGACGATCTTTAGTTTGCCTGCCCAGCTTTCAGGCCAAGAAGAGTGCACGGGACGGGTGTGTCTTCGCACCCTGCCGCGAACGCAAAAGGAGGGTTAGCAAAATGAAGGCTGAAAGAAATATCCCGATAGCTGGTTTGATGACGGCGCTGCTGTCGTTCAGCGCAGTTCCAGTGGCGCGCGCCCAGAATGGCGGCGGGGGCCGCAACTCGAACGGCGGGCCAAGCACAGGGTTCGGCGGATCGAGCGCGCACGATCCAGGTCCGCGCGCGGGCTCGCTGGGCGCGGGGACGCCGCTCTCGACCTTAAACTCGGAACAACTTCAATACTTCGCGAATGGGCTGGCGCGATTCAACGAGATTGACTCCGTCAGCGGAACGGTCTCCGGCGAACCTGGCAAGGGACTGGGGCCGGGCTTCAATTCCAATAGCTGCCAGAGTTGCCACGCGCAACCCGCGCCGGGCGGCTCCAGCCCGAGCATGAATGCATATCCGCACATTGGTCCGAATCCCCAGCTCGCGGCCGCGATAGCCGACAGCGCGAACAATTCGCTGCCGGCCTTCATCACGGCGGACGGGCCGGTTCGCGAAGTGCGGTTTCCGTTCGTGGTGAGCGCGAGCGGCAGGGTGACGCAGACTCCCGACGGAGGCGTGCACGACATCTTCACGATCGCGGGACGCCCGGACGCGCCAAATTGCACGATGGCGCAGCCGAACTTCGATCAGGCGCAGCAGTTGAACAACATGATCTTCCGCATTCCCACGCCGGTGTTTGGCGCGGGCTTGATCGAGAATATCGCCGACTCGACGATCCTCAACAACATGGCTGCGAATACTTTGCTGAAACAGCGGCTCGGGATTTCAGGACATCCGAACACCAGCGGCAACGATGGTTCGATCACGCGGTTTGGATGGAAGGCGCAGAATAAGTCGCTGGAAATATTCGCGGGCGAAGCCTACAACGTCGAAATCGGAGTGACCAACGAACTATTTCCGAACAAGCGGGCGAATCCTCCGGCGGCGTGCATCTTCAATTCCACGCCGGAAGATTCGACCAATTTCGGGGAATCCACCACCGGAGTACCCAGCGACACCGTAGCGTTCGCGGCTTTCATGCGCTTCCTGGCGCCGCCCGCACCGTCCACGACTGGAATTCCCGGCAATCCGACGCTGCAATCCATTCAGAACGGGCGCAATTTGTTCACGCAAGCTCACTGCGACATGTGCCACACGCCCGCGCTGCAGACGGCGGGATCGGCTCTGACCGCCGGGCTGAGCAATCAGAACGCGGCGTTGTACTCCGACCTGCTGGTTCACAACATGGGAGCTGGATTGGCGGATCGAGTGTCGCAGGGAGCAGCCGGGCCCGACGAATTCCGGACGGCTCCGCTGTGGGGAGCGGGCCAGCGCGTGTTCTTCCTGCACGACGGCCGCGCGACTGCGGCGAATGGCGGGCTTTTGCGCGCAATCGAGGCGCACGCCGGGCCGGGCTCGGAAGCGAACGGCGTCATATCCATTTTCAACAGCCTGAGCGAATCTCAAAAGCAGGATCTTCTGAATTTCCTGCGCTCGCTGTAGGCAAGGCAATCGGTCCATCGCGCGGGCGTCCCCCCAAGAGCGTCCGCGCGATAGACCTCTGAATGGAAACGGCAAAAGCCGGTTTCCCGCGTTCACCCGTGCAGCACGCCCGGGCAAGCCCGGGCGGCATACAGCGGCGGCAAGCCGCCGCACTTCACATACGTATCGCTCGTAGGATTGCTGCTGTCCGAATTTCTCTCCAGACGTGCTAGAATATAGTTGCGCTTTCGAGGTGCTAGCCTCGCTTGTGGGTCTCCGGAAGCGCCGCGTCAGGCCTGCCCCGCACGACTTGATCCGGTTCTGCATCGCTGAACGCAGGCGAACGGCACGTCGCCAGGTGCCGCGGCAGGTCGCACCAGCCTGGGACACTGTCCAGGAGAGGACGAGCATGAAAAATCTCTTTGTGGGCAACATGAGTTTTCAGACCAGCGAGGGCGATCTGCGCGCGCTGTTCGAGCCGTTTGGTGCGGTGACGCGCGTGCACATCGCCATGGATCGCGAAACGGGGCGGTCGAGGGGCTTCGCGTTCGTGGAGATGCCGAACGACGCGGAAGCCGCGACGGCGATGCAATCTCTGGACGGCAAGGACGTGGGCGGGCGGAATTTGAAGGTGAATGAAGCGCGACCCAAGGAAGCCGGGAGCGGCCCGCGCGGGCCGCGAAGCGGCGGCGGCCCCGGTGGCGATCGGGGCGGGTCGGGCGGAGATCGTGGTGGCCGAGGCGGTAGCGGTGGCGGAGGCGGGCGAGGCAGATTTTCAAACGAGGACTACCGCGAATCACCGCGCCAGCCGCGCGAACCTCGCTGGTAGTCGTAGACGCGCAGTGATTGTGGACAGCGGCGGAGCCCGCGTCCGATTTCGAAATCAAGGAGATCCCTTTGACAACCACATTCCAGAAGCGCCAAAAGGAAATGAAGCGAATGGAAAAGGCGCGCGCGAAGGCCGAACGCCGCGCGCAGAAAAAGCTCGAGCCCAACTCAACCGATGAAGAGCCGCTCGAAGTCCTGACCGGGCCCCGCCCGCTGGACGACGATCCGCTCGCCGGCCCATTGCCGTCATTGCACGGCACGGAGTAAAGACAGCGCACCTGCGGGAGCGCTGGCCAAACGCGCTGACTCGCTGTTAACCGCCTCGAATGACAATCGCTACTTCTGGAAGCGGGGCATCACCTCGTTCGTAAACAGCTCGAGCGAGCGGGCACTCTCTTCGTGGGTGAGATTTCCGTAGGCGAAGCGTGGAACGTAATAGTTCGCACCGGAAATCTCGAGATCTTGTTCGATCTTGGCCCGCACTGTCGCAGGAGTGCCCGTAACCAGCGTCGCTTCGGCCGAGCGGATGACTTCCTCCAGGCTCATCGCCGTGACGTTGAATTTGCGCCATAGATAAACCAGGCTCTCGTAGAATTTCCGCGACCCGAACGCGCCTCGTTCCCGGGCGTATTTATCGTCTTCGGCGACGTAGACGAAGCGCGTGATCCCCGCCTTGGGCATCTTCTTTCCGCTCGCGCCATGCGATGCGGTCCAGGCGTTCTTGTAGCCCGCGATCACTTTCGCTGCTTCGGCGGAATCGACCAGCGTGACGATGTTCGTCTGTTGGCGTGCCGCCTTGGCCGCGCTTTCGGGGCTGTTCGTGGCGTACCAGAGCGGAGGATGCGGCAACTGGAATGGCTTCAGTTCGATCGGCACGTTCGTGAAGTCAAAAAACCTGCCGTGGAAATCCACGACGCCCCTGGTGAGAGCGGCCATCACGACTTCCATCGCCTCGCCGTACATCGTGGGCGCGTCCTGCTCCTTCACATTAAAAAATCCCAGCTCGACGCCGGAGACTCCCCGGCCCGTGCCGATCTCGAACCGTCCCTTGGTCAGGTGATCGAGCATGCAGATTTCGGCCGCGAGGCGCAGCGGATTGTAGAGCGTCGCGATCAGCACCAGCGGAGCGAAGCGAATGCGCTGCGTTATGCGCGAAGCGGCAGCCAGGAAAATCATGGGCGAGGGCGCGAGGCCCAGCGGAGTGCTGTGGTGCTCGGTGATGTGAAACGTGGAGAAGCCCGCCTTGTCATACATCTCAAGGAGCTTCAGGCGGCTGTCGTAGGTCTCGGCGATGGGCTTGTCTTGCCGGTCCACATGATCGATGGCGCCGAATTCAACTTTCATCAGTTGCACCCTTGGGGAACGTCTCTGGAGCGGAGAGACTGTACCGCTGGGGACGGCGGTTGGCAAATCTCGAAGTGCACCGAAAGAGCGACCAAGGCGCAAACGATAAAACCTACCACAGAGGACACCGAGAAGTCACAGAGAGCACAGAGAGGGCAAAATGCCCACCGCAGAGGCGCAGAGGACGCAGAGAAGAACCAAGCGGACTGAGAAAGGCTGAAGACTTACAACGGAGAGCAAAGAGAAGGCACAGAGAGCACAACGGAGGCCTGAGCAAGGTGGCATTTGGCGGGATCGTGCCTGGACCAGTGCGCATTCGGCGAAAATCATTCGCGGGAGCACGACCGCAATTCTTCAAGCTGTGGGAAATGCGGATGTGCGGGAGACTATAATGCGGCCAGCGGACGAACGAGCCGGAAGAGGTCATAGAGATGAAGAAGACATCACTGCCATTGTCGCAGGTCTACCGTTTGCTGGAACCTGGGCCCGTTGTGTTGGTGACGTCTGCGCGCGGCGGAAGAGCGAACGTGATGACGATGTCGTGGCACATGATGGTTGATTTCGAACCGCCCATCGTAGCGTGCGTGATCAGCAATCGCGATTACACGTTTGGGATTGTGAGAGAGACGAAGGAATGCGCGATCAATATTCCGACCGTAGAGCTGGCGAAGAAGGTAGTCGGCTGCGGAAACACTTCGGGACGTGAAGTCGACAAATTCAAGAAATTTCGCCTCACTCCGGCGCCCGCAGCACGCATCGGCGCGCCGTTGATTTCCGAATGCTACGCAAACCTCGAATGCAAGGTAATGGATGCGAGCATGGCGGGCAAATACAACCTGTTTATCCTCGAAGTCGTGAAAGCATGGATCGACCGTTCCAAGAAACATCCTCGGACGATTCATCATTGCGGGCAGGGCGTATTCATGGTGGCGGGACGAATCATCAAATTACCATCAAGGATGAAATAGGCGTGAAGCGGGCGTCCGCCTGTCAGTGCAACGCGCATACCGGTTATTTCCGGCAATTCGACCGGTCGGTAGTTAGCCGCTCAGTGAGCTCCGTGAGTAATGGGGTTGCAAAAAACCTAAGCACAGCAAGATAGACGTCGAGGTGGCCGAATTGAACTGTGACAAGGCCGAGGTTTTGTTATGATAAGGCCTCCATGGAATCAGCGCCAAACCACTTGGCGACTGAATCCCAACTCTGCCGACGCTGCGATAGATCTCCCTCGAATGTCCGCAGAACCTGCACTGCTGGAATGATGGGTTGTTGTTCGGGAGTTTAAAGGAAGCGATGCAATCGGCGGCTGGCGATGAATTTCGCGACTTACTTATTCTCGTGCGGCAGAGCGGGCTATTGGCGAAGCAGCCGGCGTATTACAGCCGAAAGATGCTGCTCAACCTTGTTTTGCTCGTTA
The DNA here is from genome assembly GCA_031296075.1 of Candidatus Acidiferrales bacterium. Taxonomy (GTDB): domain Bacteria; phylum Acidobacteriota; class Terriglobia; order Acidiferrales; family UBA7541; genus Palsa-295. The sequence continues at coordinate 5,468 of JARLGK010000137.1, read as the reverse complement.
GCGCTTTCCTGCTGATAAGAAGTTTTCACAATCCATGGGCAGAACTCTGCAATGCCGCTTTCCTGGCGTTTGTGTTTGCTCAGCTGGGTTTCATCGTTCACGACGCGGGCCATCAGGAAATTTTCAAAGGCCCGGCGGGAAATGAGGTTATTGGCCTCATTCATTCAAATCTCCTGCTCGGCTTCAGCTACAGTTGGTGGCTCCGCAAGCACAATCTTCATCATTGCTCACCGAACCACATTACCGCCGACCCGGATGTGGATATACTGCCGTTCGCATTCACAAAGGAACAGGCAGCCACGAAGCACGGGCTCGCACGCCTCTCGGTGAGATACCAGCATTTCTGTTTCTTCCCTTTGTCTTTGCTCGAGGCATTTGTGCTGAAAGTTGACAGTGTTCGATTCCTGATGCGGAACAGGGTCGCGCATCCTGTCATTGAGGTGAGTTTCCTCATTCTGCACGCGTGTTGGTTTTTGGGTCTGCTCTATCTCCTTCTAGGTTGGCCACACGCGATCCTGTTCTTCCTGGCACAACAGGCGTTCTTGGGACTGTATTTGACTTTGATATTCGCTCCCAATCATCAGGGCATGCCTCTGCTGCAAGGCACCACGGCGGTAAACTTCCTGCGCGAGCAGGTGCTCACCAGCCGAAACATCAAGAACCATCCGGGAATCGATTACTGCACGGGCGGGCTGACCTGCCAGATTGAACACCACCTGTTTCCGACTATGGCGACAAACAAACTTCGAGATGTTCAAAAGATAGTCAGATCCTATTGCGCGTCACATGGGCTTCCGTACCATGAGACTTCATTGGTCCAGTCGTTCCGCGAGGTCTATCAGGATTTACGAAAGAACAGTTTAATTGTAAGCAGCGGTCTCGATGGCAACACGGTCACAGATCGAAGAGACTTGTGATTGCGTGGCTTTGGAGTACCAGCCTGCTATTTTTCCGGTAATCCGGGCGGTCTCAATGGGTCGATGTGGTACACATCGTTTCCTTTCAGATCCCGCACGACATATCCTCCGGGCCATTGGAAGTTGAACGCTTCGAGCACTTGCACAGCGCGTTTAAGCTTTTGACGAGTCGTTACACGGACGAATTCGCTGTCTCCGGTTTGTTTAAATATTCTAGATATCGGCCGATAGACCTGTCGCGCCATCCCCATACGTTAAGTATTGACCACGAGCAACGGCGTGATCAGAATGACGTCCGAGACTATTGTCAAGACAGCGGATTCTTCGGCAGGTAACGCGGGTTGCCGGGAACAGCGATGGCGGGAAGCATATTGGTCGTCGACTCGGCGATCATTCAAGCGCAGTCGGTTTCGCTGATCAGCGACAGAACCCATTATGAAGTTTCCGGAGGAAAGCAAAATGCGATTTCCAATGCTGATGTTCCTGGCTGTGCTGGCTACGGTGGTTCCCGCCGCGGGCCAGGGCGCCTGCTCCTGGTCGCGCGACCTACGCCTGGTCAACGGCAAAATTCACACGTTGGATCCGCAGGATCGCGTCGTTAGCGAAGTGACCATTCAGGAGGGACGCTTCGCGTATATCGGTCCGCTGGGAAATCGCAAAGTGAATCCGTGCACGAAAGTGATCGATCTACACGGGCGCGTGGTCGTCCCGGGTCTAATCGACAATCACAACCATTTCGTTCTGTTCAGCCAGCGTCCCGGCTATGACGTGATGGTTGAGACTGCCACCAGCATCCCGCAAGCGATGGCCTTGCTCAAAGAGCGAGCCCGAAGGATCCCCGCCGGCGCCTGGGTAACCGCGATTGGCGACTGGACTCCTCGGCTCTTCGCGGAAAACCGGATGCCGACGCTGGCGGAATTGGATCAAGCGGTGCCGGATCATCCTGTGTTCTTCGCGACGTTCGGTCCCGCAGTTACCAACAGCCTGGGGCGGAAGTTTTTCGAGAGCAAGGGCGTCACCGCGAACCCCACCACAGGCGCGCTGGAAGGTCCGGCTGCGGTGGCGGCGCTGGGGATACTGCGCAGCATGCAAACTCCCGAAGACAAAATTCGCAGCGCTGAGGACGCGCAGGCGTATGTGTTGCGTTACGGCCTGACGACTAGCGTCGATATGGGAGTCTTCGCTGACCCTGACAGCCCCGATTTGCAGGACAGCTTTACGTTTCCCGGCATTGCCAGCGCCAATCCCTGGACCGTGTATGACCAGATTCTTGCGCTCGACCACCAGCACAAGCTCGACGAGCGGGTTCGGCTTTTCATGATTTCGATGGACAAAACGATGGCCCTACCACTCTTGACCGAGCGCCTGCTCAATGTTTTTCCTGACTTTGGGGACGACATGCTCCGGGTTTCGGGAATCGGCGAATTTGCGTCGCCCTGGTTTGCGAATTTCGCAGGCGGTCAGCATCCTGAAAATTACGAAACGGCGCTGCAGCTGGTCGCCAAGCACGGCTGGGCCTACCAACAGCACACGTTGTCTCTCGCCGAAGTGCAGTTCACCGCCCAAACCTATGAAAAGGTCAACGCTGTCACGCCGGTTGCCGACTTGCATTGGTCGATCGCGCACGTACCCGCGATTGATCCGCAGACGCTTCAGTCGATGAAAGCGATCGGCGTGGGCATGGCGCTCCATGGCTGGAAATATCTTCAGGGCAGCCAGGGCACGCCTGCGGGCCAACCGGCGGGTCCGCCCTATCGCACCATCCTCGAGAGCGGGATTCACGTTGGCGCGGGCTCAGACGCGGGTGACATTTCCGTGCTCGATCCCTGGTTCGAGATCTATTACATGGTGGCCGGCAAAGACTGCACCGGCACGCTGATCAATTCGGGCGAGCAGGTCACGCGTGAACAAGCTCTCCGCATGTACACCGCGGACAACGGCTGGTTCTTCCACGAAGAGAACGCGCTGGGGTCAATGGAAACGGGCAAACTCGGCGATCTGGCCGTCCTGAGCGATGACTATTTCGATCGTAAGGTAGTCTCGGATGAAGGGATCAAGCAGCTAAGATCTGTGCTCACGGTGGTCGGCGGTCGCACCGTATACAACGATCTTCGCTAGCAGTTGCAAGTGTCGCCCGGCGGGGCACGGTCCTCATAAAGTCTTGCGCCTATGCCGTGCCGTTCGAATCTCGCTCGCCTGGTGAGCCGTGCCCATTGGTGGTCACGGCCCAGGCAGGGTGGCCTCGCGCTGGCTTTCGGAACGGCGATCTTCGGATGCCAAATGGCACTCAATTGCCGTTACGACAGGTTCAGTTAGGAGCACGCTTCGATTTCTAAGGGACGTGAAAGGAGAACGGTCATGCCTGCTGATGAGAACGAGAGAGACGCAGTTGCACAAGGCGGTGAGGTCCAAACAGACCGTCGAAATTTCATGAAGACTGCTGCTGCGGCCGGGTTGCTTGGCGCTGCCGGAGCGGTATCGGCACTCGGGCAGCCGGCTCAAGCGCCGCAGCATGCGGAGACAGCAGAGCCCAATCTGATGCCGCCCCCCGGAATGTCGCCTCGTGGTATTCCCGACCTCCGGTTTCCGATGTCTTACAAGGAATCGGTGCCGGCCGCCGTCGGAGTGATGACGCAGTACTTTGCCGCGCTGGGCGAGCGGGACCTAAAAGGCATGGTGGAGATGCTGCACTTTCCGTTCGGCACGTTTGAACGGACCGAAGCCGTCGTGGTCCGCAGCCCAGACGAACTCGTGGCCCACGCGCCAGCATCGATGAACATGACCGAACACCCGGAACGGTTCACGGATCACGACGGCTACTTGAAGCCCGGCAGCTACGACGTGCTGGACGGCATCGAGATATTCAACTCCAACCCGGTGGCCGTGAACCTGTCGCTGAATTACAACCGCTACAGCTCCGACGGCTACAAGGTCCTGAGATGCGAAGGAATCTATTGCGTTACCAACAATGACGGGAAGTGGGCAATCCAGGCGATGTCCACGATTTTCACGCCCGCCCATATGATTCACGTTGCGTACGACGACAGCATCATGGTGGCAAAACGCTTACGTCAGGATCATTGCTTAGCCTATATGAACAATGACGAGCAGGCGGTATGGGGTCCCATCCGCCAACTGGGTCTGAACCTGAGTGTCGGTGCGGGGGGAGCGTCGTGGGAGGTTGCCGCACAGGGACACTATAAGGCGCTCGAAGGGCTTCGAGTCAAAGGCGTCAAAACCCGGCTAAATACTGAGAGCTATACGCAGGAGATGCTTAACAACACTCACATCGACTTCGTAGCGTATCGTGCCGTGTGGCCGCAACTGGGTCTAGGCAATTGGGGATGGGATCTTGCCGATGGACCGCCGGGCGGTCGTATCATCCATGCTTCCGTTGAAAAGGTACACGCATTCCAAGGTGCGAGCCGGTACACGACATGCGGCGAGTACATCAACGACAGCGTGGAAATGGACGTTATCACCTACAAAAAGGGACGCTGGGGCGTGGCTGGCTTGTTCGGTTATATGACAACCCACGATCGCGCGAACGATATCCGCCGCGACTGATCACGACTTCAGTGCTAGGTCCTGGTTAACGCGGTATCTCTAACGGTGCCGGTCCTGTCGAACGCTTTTTGAACGCACTTCTCCGTTCACTGCGAAGAGTGTCCTGTTTCGCTTTCGTGGGACCTTTGCATCGACGACCGCCGCTCGCTCGTAATCAATCGGTTGGTTTCAGTCCTGACAACCGTGCTGCTTATTGGTCTCAGAACGGACTGGCTTCGTCGTGAAGAGGCGATGAAAACCGCTGGTAGAAAAACCCAAAAGCGCTACGCGAGTGTTTGTAGCGTCCCGAGCTCAAGGAACGGAAAGCGAGAACAATCCTGCTCAATGGGGCGGGCTGGGAAACAAGAAAAAATCCGGCCGCGGGGGAAGTGTTTTTTCTTGACTTCCCCCTTTATAGAACTTACCAGGAGTTGGCTGCGCGTTCGCGTTGGGATAGTATTGGCGCCGAATAGATCAAGAACCCGGAAATTGGGTTCGGATCGGCTAACCGTCGGACGGGTGGAAACATGTCAAAAGACCTGACACGAAGAGAATTGATGCGTCGTTCGATTGCCGCAGGGGGCTTGTTTGCGGCCGGATCCCTGGTCCCGGTTTCGTCGACACCAGCTAATCAGGCTGCCGGACAATCAACTACTCAAGCCGGAACCAGGGTTCCCGCGACAATCGTTGACGGCAAGGTAGTGCAACCTCGAAGGGAGCTGCCCGTTTTTCAAAAGACGAGCATCTTGGTTGTCGGAGGCGGTCCGGCGGGGACCGCGGCCGCCTTTTCGGCCAAGCGGCTGGGCGTCGACGTCACTCTGGTGGAGAGGTACGGGTATCTCGGAGGGCTCCCCACTGGCGGCCTCGTCCTGGCAATATTTCCGCTTTACGATAGGAATAACAAGCAGGTCATCTTCGGCATCGGCGAAGAGATGATGAAGAAGCTGGACGTACTCAAATTCGGAATCATCAATCGGAACAAAGCGCCTGTTTACCCGACGATCG
>JARLGK010000136.1 GCA_031296075.1 Candidatus Acidiferrales bacterium | reverse complement strand
TTCGCGATCTCCTGTGCAAGCGCGCGCGGTGGTTTCTTCATGCGCTTGGCCAGCTCGAAGCAGAGCGGCGAAGCGACTTCGCCCATGGCGAGCTTTGGCGGGCGCTCGGTGACCACGGGCACGTCCGTCTTGTAGCGCTCGTGGATATGGTGGCGCAGCGCCTTGCGAATGCGGTCGTCAACGGCCTTGTACACGTGGCTCCTTGGGTGAAATGGGTGCAAAGATTATACGGAAAGCGGGACGGACGGGCCAAGAAATGGCGCGCGGGGGGCACGAAAAAGTGTGACACTTTGTGAGGGTGTCGATCGTTTGTTTTCTATGACTTACGCTGAAAATTACTTTGCATGGTGTGACACCTAATTGGGCGCTGCGGACGCTAAACCGTGACTGGTGACTTGTGACCCGTGACTCGTGACTCGCACCACCAATCCGGGGCTGGGGGGAGACGTGACTTGGGGGCAACTTGTCCTCCACAATATGCTGCTCGGAGTCGCCGAGGCGAGCCTCGGCGACACACAGCGGCGGCGAGCCGCCACACTCCACATGGGCGCTTAGCAGCTTGGGCGCTGTCATCTTGCCTGTTGCCCGTAGTTCTCGCATCGTCGGTCAGGTTAGCAGGAAGCAAGCGGGTTGCAAGGAGTAAGGCCTGTGGACTTCTGAGAACGAGTACGCGGTGCCCACAAGCCCACCGGCGCTGAACGCCGCTGGCGGCGCGATGCCGAAATCCGCGAGAATGTGAGCGGCAGCGCAATCCAGGACAGGAGGGCGGCATGAGAGGAACGGCACTCGGATTCTTGTTATTGTGTGGGGCAGGACTCTGTTTCGGCCAGGAACAACAAGCCCTATGCCCTAGGCATATCGAAGTACCCACGTTTCCGCCGATCGCGCGGGCGGCGCATGTGACCGGAAAAATAACCCTCACGATAACGATCGATGCGGATGGGAACGTGCGGAGCGTCGAAGCGACGGCGGACAATCCGGTGATGCAGGCGCATCCGCTTTTGCAGAAATTTGCGGTGGAAAATATGCAGCATTGGACGTTCGCGAAGCCGCCCTCCGTGCCCTACACGGAGACGATCGTTTACGATTACGAGTTCGATCCGTCCCTACCGGCAGATGGAGGAGCGAACCCGATAACTAAGGTGACTTTCGATCTGCCAAATCGCGTGACGATCTTGACGAATTTGAGCATCATCGACCACACGTAGCAAGACGCGATCTCAGTGTACTGGCCCGACTCAATTGACAGGCTCCGCACGCCAGACTAGTATCGTTTTCTGCGATTCCGCTGCAGAAAAACAAACAGTTCATGAGTCCACCGAGCGCGCCGAAGGACAAGCCCAAGTTCTATCTGACGACGCCGATTTACTACGCGAATTCGCGGCCGCACGTGGGGTCGGCGTACACGACGATCGTGTGCGACGTGATCGCACGTTACAAGCGGATGTGCGGGTACGACGTGGCGTACCTGACGGGGACGGACGAGCACGGGGTGAACATCGAGCGCGCGGCGGAAGCGAAAGGAATTACGCCGCAGCAGCTGGTGGACGCGAACGAAGCGATTTTCCGCGATTTGTGGAAGCTGCTCGGCATCACGCACACGGATTTCATTCGCACGACTTCGGCGGAGCACGCGCGGGCGGTGGAAAAGCTGGTGCTGCGGACGCTGGAGCTCGATCGCGGGCGGCCGGACGCCGAGAAGGCGATCTACAAGGCGAAGTACGAGGGCCGGTACTGCATCTACGACAATCTTTACGTAAGCGACACGCCGGAACCGGCGAATTGTCCCACGTGCGGTCGCGACGCGGAATTAATTTCCGAGGAAAATTACTTTTTCAGGCTCTCGGCGTATCAGGGGAAGCTGCTCGAACTTTACAAGAACCATCCGGAGTTCATTCAGCCGGATTTTCGCCGGAATGAGGTGAGGAGCTTCGTCGAGAGCGGGCTGAAGGATGTTTCGATCAGCCGGAAGACGATTAAATGGGGCATTCCCTGGCCGGGCGATCCGGAGCACGTCTTTTATGTGTGGTACGACGCGCTGACGAGCTACATGAGCGGGATCGGGTACGCGAGCGAGAGCAAGAAGGACGAGGAGAAATTCGCCAAGTTCTGGCCGGCCGATCTGCACATGATCGGCAAGGAAATTATCCGCTTTCATGCGGTCTATTGGCCGGCGTTCCTGATGGCGGCGGAGTTGCCGCTGCCGAAGCAGATTTTCGCGCACGGCTGGCTGCTCTTCGAGCAGGAAAAGATGAGCAAGTCGAAGGGGAATGTGGCGTATCCGGAGCCGATCGTGAAGGTGCTGGGGAACGACGCGCTGCGGTATTACCTGTTGCGCGAGGTCGTCTTCGGGCAGGACGGTAATTTTTCGCGCGAGGCACTGATCACGCGGTACAACGCGGATCTTGCGAATGGGCTGGGGAATTTGGCGAGCCGCACGCTGGCGATGATTGAGAAGTATTTCGCTGGCGATGTGCCGGCGATACCGGAAGGCTCTCACCAGAAGGTCGAAGTGCAGCAGGTTGCCAGCGCCGCTCTGCAAGCGGTCGGGCAGCACATGGCGAGTTACAATTTCTCCGGGGCCGTGCAAGCTATTTGGCAGCTCGTTGGCGCGGTCGATCAGTACATCGCTGAGTCGAAGCCGTGGAAGTTGGCGGAATCAAGCGATCCCGAGGACAGAAAAAAACTTGGCGCGGTACTCTGGACTGCCGGACAGGCGCTGCGATTCGTATCGATTCTGGCGCATCCGTTTATTCCGGAATCAACACAACAACTATGGGATCGACTGGGTCAGTCCGGTCGGGTGGCGTAGCAGCGGATCGATTCGCTGGGTTGGGGAATGCTCGAGTCAGGTATCAAGCTGGGAAAAGCGGAGGCACTATTTCCGCGGGCAGAAATGAAAGAGATATCGGAAAGGATCGAAGCGATGGAAAACGAGATAAGGAATCCGGGGGCTACGCCTCCCGCAGCGGCAACGACACCGGCGGCGGGTGCAGCGGCGCCTACGGCCGCGGCAGTGCCTGCGAGCACGAAGATCACGATTGATGATTTCGCAAAGGTCGAGCTGCGCGTGGGCGTGGTGAAATCGGCGGAGCGCATTCAGGGGGCCGACAAGCTGCTCAAGCTGATGGTGGACATCGGCGACGAGGTCCGACAGGTGCTCGCGGGCATTGCGCTGGGGTACACGCCGGAAGAATTGGTGGGACGCAAGGTCGTGGTCGTTGTAAACCTCGCGCCGAGGAAAATGCGCGGGCTGGAATCGAACGGGATGCTGCTGGCGGCGTCGGCGGGAGCGGATGGCAAACCCGTGCTGTGCACGTTCGCGGAGGATATTCCGGTCGGCTCGAAGGTAAAATAAGGTGCGCGCTTCGCGCGGACTTTGAAGTGAATATTTGCTGCGAGAGACCCAGCGCACAGGTGGGCGCTTCGCGCCGTTGTGATTTATGTCGCGGCTGAAGCCGCGACCCACAATGCGTCGAAGCGACGCGAAAGCTTGCTGCGAGCGGGGCGGCGCAGTGGTCTGCGTTTTGCGCGCCTGTTATTTTGGCGGGGTTGAAACCCCGCCCTTCCGACTGCGACGGATGTGTCCGCGAACTCGCGGAAAGACTTGCTGCGGGAGAGGCAGCGCATAGGAACGCGCTGCGCGCGGCCTTTTTCGTCGGAGTTGAAGCCCCGACCCCCTAAAAGGCTTGCGGCAGCTGTCGAAATCGGCTGCGCGACCGAAAGCCACCGCGCGCGGCGCGTCAACAGCAAAATGCCTCAGGTCTGAAGACCTGAGCTACATTAAGACATTCACGATGGAAATCATCGACTCACACGCGCACCTGGAGATGACGCAGTTCGACGAGGATCGCGCGGCGATGCTTGAACGCGCGCGCGCCGCCGGCGTGACAACGCTGCTCGCGATCGGGAGCGGCAGCGCGCCGACGGAGCGCCTGGACGCCGCGATTCCGTTCGCCGAGCAGCACGACTGGATCTACGCGACGGTGGGCATCCATCCGCACGATGCGAACGTGGCGACGGAGGAGCATTTCGCGCGGCTCGACGAACTCGCGCGGCATCCGCGCGTGATCGCGTGGGGCGAAATGGGCCTCGATTATCACTACGACCATTCGCCGCGCGACGTGCAGCAGCAGGTCATGCGCCGGCAGCTCGGGCAGGCGCGCGCCGCGAAGCTACCGATCGTGATTCACTGCCGCGATGCGTGGGACGACTGCCTATCGATCCTCGAGCAGGATTGGGGGCCGACGGGGCTCGGCGGAATTTTTCATTGTTTTACGGCGACGATGGCCGAGGCGCGGCGCGGGCTGGACATGGGATTCCTGATATCGTTTGCGGGCAACGTGACGTATCCGAAAATGCAGCATTTGCGCGACGTGGCGCGGGAAATTCCGCTCGAGAATCTGCTGACCGAGACCGATTCGCCGTTTTTGCCGCCCCAGGCGCGCCGCGGCAAGCGGAACGAGCCCGCATTCGTGGTTGAGGTGGCGCAGGCCTTGGCGAATGTGAGAGACTTAGCGCCAGAAGAGGTTGCGGCCGCGACGGCTGCAAATTTTCGGCGGTTTTTCCGGCTCGACGCCCGGGAAGTTCCGGGGCAGTCTGGTTAAGGGGCGACCAAAACCATCAAGATGGCCTTCGCAGTCCAAATCGCCAAAGGAATTTTCGATCTGGTGCGCGACGATCTCGCGCTGGTCGAGCAGGAGATTGCCGCGCAAAATAGCGCGGCGATCGAGCCGGTTGCGGAGATTGCGGGCTATCTGCGCGAAGGCGGCGGGAAGCGCCTGCGCCCCGCGCTGCTGTTGCTCGCGGCCGGTGCGGCGGAATATCGCGGGCCGAGCGCGATCCGGATGGGCGCGGTCGTGGAGATGATCCACAGCGCGACGCTGGTTCACGACGACGTGATCGACGGAGCGCAGACGCGGCGCGGGCGGCCGAGTACGAACGCGCGCTGGGGAAATCACATGAGCGTGCTCGCGGGCGACTGGCTCTACATGCAGTCGTTCGAGATCGCGCTGCGCGAGCGGAATTTCGCGATCCTCGACATCCTGATCGGTCTCACCCAAAACATGGTCGAGGGGGAACTGCTGCAGCTGACGCGGCTGGGACGGATGGATCTGACCGAAGCGGACGCGACGGCGCTGGCGTATCGAAAGACGGCGTGCCTCTTCAGCGGATGCGCGCGGCTGGGAGCGGTGCTCGGCAAGCAGCCGAAAGATATCGAGGAAGCGCTGGCGGGATATGGGCGCAACGCGGGGCTCGCGTTTCAGCTCGTGGATGATCTGCTCGATTTCACGGCGTCGCCCGAGCAGCTCGGGAAGCCGGTTCTGAGCGATTTGAAGGAAGGCAAAGTGACGCTGCCGCTGATTTTTGCACTCGAAGCAGAGGCCAATTCCAACGGGCATTCCTCGGCGGAGGGCCGGCAGCTGGTCGCGAAAGTCCTCGAGGAACGGGGATTCTTGAGCGTGCGGCCGGAACAGATCACGAAGCTTGTGAAAGAAACGGGTGCGCTGACTCGCGCTTCCAATCTCGCCCGAGATTATGTGAGTCACGCAAAAGCGTGTCTTGAAGAGCTGCCGGAAAGCGAATACCGGCGAGCGCTGCTCGCGGTCCCCGATTTCATCCTCGATCGCAAGAACTAATCGGAAGTTCCGCACAGGTTGTGCCATAGCTCCGAAGAATAAGCAGATTCCTCACATCGGGCTGAACTGCGCCCGGGTTCGGAATGACACTGCGTGGGGAGCATCCGCGGTAGAAAGAATTCAGGCTGTGGGAATGCTGGCGGAAGTGTGCGGGCCGGCGTTGCGCTGGTTCCCCTGCTGCAGTGCCTGCGTGGCGTCCTCAATTAGATCGGCGGGTTTCCAGTCGTTGTCCTGATACCACTTGTAGACCGTGCCATCGGGCGAGATTACCGTGGTGCTCATGGAGTGGACGAGTTGGCCGCCCTGCGTGCTGTAATACAGGCCGAAAAAGTTCGCGACCTTGACCAAATCTTTCTGCGGGACAGTCGCAAATTGCCAGCGGCCAAACGGATTGCCGCCGGTCGTCTGACTGAAAGTCTCCGCGTATTTGCGCAGCACCGCGGGCGTGTCGTACCCGGGATCGAAACTGACGCTCAGCAGGCGAATTTTCGGGCCGAGCGACGGGTCCTTCCGGAGAGACGCATAAATCTGCGAGAAATTCTTCGAAACCAGCGGGCAGAAGTCCGGAAACGGACAGCGCGTGTAGATGAACGTGACGAGCAGGACGTCCCCTTGAAACTCGCGGAAATGGATTCGTTTCCCGTCCTGATTGACCATGGCGAAGTCGGGAACTTTGTCGCCGGCCTGCGGAGGATTCGAGGTTCCCGAAGGCCCCTTCCCGTCGCCCTTCTTGGTCACGACAATATTTTCGAGGTAAGCACCTTCGTCCGTCATCACGACGTCAGCGGTGATTTCATCGCCGGGACCGAGCGGCACGAGAAGTTTCGGGTCACGTACCGGATAGGGCATGGTCATCGCGGACATGAAGCCGACAATTTCCTGGCCGTCCACCATGATGGAAGCTTGCTGCCGGTCAATCGAGACCACTTTTCCGACGAGATGGTAGCGCTTGGCTTGATGCGCGGGCGGCGCCTCCGGTTTCTTGCTGCACGCTGCCGGGACCAACGCGATCGCCGCGAGCAGAATCACCAACGCCGCTCGAATCGAGCGGCGATCAAAACTCGGTTTCTGTTGGAGTACCTGCATCTTTTCTCCCTTCGAGCTTCTTTATTGTACGCCCTCGCCGGAGCGCAATTCATCAGTAATGGAAACGCCAGCGAACCTGTCCGATGATCTGGCGGGGCTCGTTGAAATGGGTGCCCCCGAACGTGTTGCTGGTATCGAGCATGAAACGGTCGTTCGCGATATTCAGAGCTGTGAATGCAAGCGAGAGGTGCTCGCCGAAGTCCTTGCCGAGCGATAAGTCGAATGTCGTGTGGGCCGGGAGGTGGGTAGGTTGAGTGAAGCCGTTGCCGTCGAGAAATCCCGAGCCGAAATTCAGGTTGCCGGTTGTCCAAATGCGGCA
>JARLGK010000135.1 GCA_031296075.1 Candidatus Acidiferrales bacterium | reverse complement strand
TGGAAGGTTTTGTAAAACGAGTGATTCGCGGTTACGACCCGCAGATCGGAGTCGAGCACGACCAGCGACTCCTGGACGGCTTCGATAATCGCTTCGGCGTACCGGCGCGCATTCCGGATTTCATCGCTGGCGCGCTGGAGCGCGCTGGTATCCACCAACGCGACTACCGCGCCGTCAATCTTGCCTGCGGCGACGCGATAGGGATGAATGCGCAGTGAATACGTGTTGCCGTTGGCGTCCCGTATCTGGCGCTCGCTTCTCTTTCCCGAGTCCATCATCGCCGCACTGTCGCTCCTGAGCTCTGGAATCGTCGCGCTGAAGCGCATGTCGCTCACCGGCCGTCCGATGACGCTGGGCATCAGGTTGAAAAGACTTTCCGCCGCCGGAGAGAATCTCCGAATCCGCAGGTCTCTGCCGAGAATGAGGACCGGAATCTCGAGGCTGGTGAAAAGATTCGTCAGATCGCTATTGAGCTGGCTGAGTTCCGAATGGCGGTGCTCGAGCTCGTCGTTGAGCGTGGTCAGCTCCTCGTTGGACGACTGCAACTCTTCCTTGGCGGTTTCCATCTCTTCGTTGATGCTCTGCAGCTCCTCGTTCCGGGAAAGAATTTCCTCGTTGGCGGATTGAAGCTCTTCGTTGGCGGTCTCCTGCGCGCGGATAACCTCGTCCATCCGCGCCCGTGTCTGCTCGAGCTCGCGTTCCAGGCGAGCCAGCGGCTGCCGCGACCGGCGGCTCGGCGCAGGGTCGCTCCTCCGTTTAGCGGCAGGGCCGGCGTGAGATTGCTTTTCGGCGCTCTCTTCGAAAACCACCCAGAAATTGCGCTCTCCTCCGTTTCGCGTGGGCAAAGGAATCACTTCGATCGCCGCGTCATGCGACTCGCCGTTCGCGGCGATGGGGATGTGTTCTCTGCGGACCGGCAGGCCCGTCTTTCTAGTCTTCTGGATGGCCGAGCGGATTTCCCAGGCCAGACTCTCGCGGGCCATTCTCACCAGGCTCAGGCTGGCGGGCCCGGTGACCGGCTCCAAGAACGCGGACGTGTGCCCGCTGAACTGGAGTATCTCCAGGCGCGAGTTGACCAGGACGGCCGCGGGGCCGTGTCGCGCCAGCAGCACGGCTTCTGCCCCGGCGGACTTCACCTGGATTTCCTCGGCTTTCGACGGAACCGGTGGGATGCGAACAATCGGCGCTTCATCCACGACGGCGCGCCGCTCAAACGCCAGCCTGCTCGGGCCTGCCGTTCGCGCGTAAATCCGGTAGCTCCGATCCACCGGAGAAAAAAGGTCGGAGTGAGACGTGATCGTTTCGGCCCTGCCCAGGAGAAGAAGTCCGCTGGGTTTGAGCGCGTAGTGGAAGATGGGAATCACGCGGTTTTGCAGCTCCGGCCCCAGATAGATAAGAACATTGCGGCAGCTGATCAGGTCCAGGCGCGAGAACGGCGGATCGTGAAACACGTTTTGCTTTGCGAACACGCATCTTTCGCGGATGTCTTTGCGGATCTGGTATCCCCGATCGAGCTTCACGAAGAATTGCTTCAAACGCCGGGGAGAAACATCCTTGACCTGATTCGGGGAATAAACACCGGCGCGCGCGCGCTCGAGCGAGGCCTCGTTCAGATCCGTTCCGAAAATCTGGATCGGGACGTCTTCCGTCTGGTCCTTCGCGCATTCCAGGACGCAAATCGTCAGCGAGTAGACTTCCTCACCCGTGGCGCAGCCCGGCACCCATATCCGTATGGCGGAGCCGGGTTGGCGGGTCTTCAAAAGCCGGGGAAACACTTTCTTCTTCAAAATCTCGAATGCGGGAGCGTCGCGGAAAAAGCTGGTGACGTGAATCAGGATGTCTTCATGGAGCGCGGTGACTTCGTCGGGATGGTTCGCCAGGAATTTCGCGTAGTCCACAAGGTTCCGGCTCTTGTGGAGCACCATCCGGCGGCGGATGCGCCGGACGATGGTTCCCTTCTTGTATTGGGTGAAATCGGAGCCGGTGCTCGATCGGAGCAGATTCAGGATTCCGCGGAGCACGCCTCGATCGACGGTTTCCTCCACCGGCCGTTCGGCCGCGCGAACCACATAGGGATGGCCGGCAATTTGGATCAGCTTTTCGCCGATCAGCGCGGGCGGCAAAACGAAATCCGTGCATCCGGTGGCGATCGCGGCGTGGGGCATGCCGTCGTATTTCGCGGAATCCTCGCTCTGAGCCAGCGCGATCCCGCCGCGGGCCTTGATGGCCTGCAATCCGAGCGCGCCATCCGAACCCGTCCCCGACAGCACTACGCCGATGGCCCGGTTCGCCTCCTCCTTGGCCAGCGACTCCATGAACCGATCCACGGGCATGTGCAACCCGTGATTCTCGTCGCGGGCCTTCAAGAGCAACGACCCTCTCGCGTAGACGAGATCCTTGCCGGGCGGTATCACGTACACATGGTTCGCTTCCACCGGCGTGGTTTTGGCGACTTCGGACACCGGCATCTTGCTGGCGCGCGTAAGCAGAGTGACGAGCGAACTTTCGTGCTTCGGGGCAAGGTGTTGGACGAGGACGATCGCGATTCCGCCCTTCGCGGGAATATGCGAAAGAAGCTGTGTCACAGCCTCCAAGCCTCCCGCCGAAGCTCCGACGGCAACCACCGGGAATGTCCCGCGGGCCGGGACGATGAACTTCCCTTTGCGCGCAGGGGTACGCCGGGGTCTCCGCCTCGCTTTCATCACTTCTCCAATTGGCGAAATCGGGCCTTAGGCGATATCAACCGCGTTCCACGTTTGACGGGTTATGATTCCCAAGGCAGCGGCGCCCATCCGCTGCGCGAATCATCCGAGCCGGGTTTTGGATCAGCCCATTGGCCGGAGCATATACCACAGAGAGACTTCCCCTGATAACAAAACTTGCGCTGCTTCGTCCTGCTCGCGACCGGGGGCGCGGCCTGCCAGTTCTCGGATTTGCGGTTTGATATTATGGTTGGCGTTCGACCGGCCAGGCCGCAGCTGGTTGGAGTTGGCCCGATGCGAGGAGTCCAAGAATGGGCGTCGCCAAGTCAATGGGGCTGGCCGTTGCCGCGTTCGGGGTCGTGGCCGCGGTAGCGGCTGTCGGCGCAATGCCCCCAGCCCGGGCACAGGCAACTTCCACTCCTGCGACTACTACGGCTAATACTGCCATTACGTCTCCCGCGAAATCTTACGAGCTCGACCTGGACGCGAGCACGCAGTGGATCGACACGAGCATTGACCTGCGCGCGGCGGAGAAGCTGCACATCACGGCCACGGGCAAGATCACCTATCCCGCGAACGACGCTTCCAAGTCGCCGGCGAAATCGTTCGGGCCGGACGGACTCTCACGAGGCTGGGCGGATTTGATTCACCAGTACGCTGTCCCCGATGGGGACCACGGCGCGCTGATCGGCCGGCTCGGCTCAGGCGATGCCGCGCAGCCATTCCTGCTCGGCGCGACGAGCGATTATCAGGCGCCCGTGGCGGGCCGGCTGTTTCTGGGCATCAACCAGAGCCAGAAAGATGCCGGCGGCGCGATCGGAGCTTTTCACGTGGTGATCGCCGTGACCGATCCCGGGCTGAGCACGGCCGAAGCATCGGTGGCGGGCGGTCCGCCAGAGACGCGCATCTCTTCGATGACGCCGGCGCTGCTCGACGAAATTCCGCGCCGCGTCTCCGACCCCGATCACAATCCAGGCGATATGGTCAACATCTTGATCGTGGGAACCGAGGACGAACTTGTCCGCGCATTCACGGCTGCCGGATGGGTGCATGTGGACAGCTCCGTGCAGGAAACCGTGCTCGCCGGCCTGGTGGATTCATTGCAGAAGAAGAATTATCTGACCATGCCGATGAGCGCGCTTTATCTCTTCAACCGCGCCCAGGACTATGGGTTCGCGCACGCGGAGCCGGTGCGCGTGGCGATGTCGCGGAATCATCTGCGCGCCTGGAAGTCGTCCTACGACGCGGGCGGCCGGCCGATTTGGTGCATCGCCGCCACGCACGATATCGGCTTCGAGCGCGATGAGCGCAACAACGGCGTAACGCACAAGATTGACCCGGCGATCGACAACGAGCGGGAGTACGTGAATGCCACGCTCTCGGGCACGGGCCTGGGGGGGGGGGGGGGGCCCCCCCCCCCCCCCCC
>JARLGK010000134.1 GCA_031296075.1 Candidatus Acidiferrales bacterium | reverse complement strand
GTCGAGCGCCCGTTGTCGGCAGCGATTTCGTCGAAGCCATGCTCGTCCGCGCGCGCGACAAAGCTGTCGGTTCGAGCGGCGATACGATCTTTGCCGCCGCCGACGCCCTGCATCTACCGTTTTCGGACGCGAGCATCGACCTGATCACCACCGCCTTCGGCTTCCGCAACCTTGCGAATTATGAGGACGGCCTGCGCGAATTCGCCCGCGTCCTCAGACGGGGCGGGGAACTGGGCATCCTCGAATTCACCGAGCCCGGCTCCGGACCGATGGCCGGCATTTTCCGGTTCTACTTCCGCCAGATACTGCCGCGGATCGGCGGCGCGATCTCCGGCGACAAGGAAGCCTACGCATATCTCCCCGGCTCCGTTACGAAGTTTCCGTCGCCCCCCGAGCTCGCCACGCTGATGGAACGCACCGGCTTCACCGACGTTCGCATCGCCTCCTGGAATTTCGGCAGCGTGATCCTGCATTCCGCCCGCCGCGCCTAGCGGCGTATTGGATGTGCGTCTGTCATTCTGAGCAGAGTGACCGGACATGCTCTTCGTCCCGCTCTTGCGGGACGTCCGGTCACGCAGTCGAAGAATCTCTCTTCGATGCAGCCAAATGAAGCAAATCTGGCCGTCTTCACATCCGAACTCTGACGTTTTAACTCGGGTTTCCGCTCTCCGCCCGGTCTCAGGTATCATTATTCCGCCATGTCCACCGCCGCCGCGCCGCAATCCGTGATCGATCTCCGCAGCGACACCGTCACGCGCCCTACGCCGGCGATGCGCCGCGCCATGGCCGAAGCGGAAGTCGGCGACGACGTTTACGCCGAAGATCCCACGGTCAATCGCCTGCAGTCCCGCGCCGCGGAAATTTTCGGCCGCGAGGCCGCGCTCTTTTTTCCTTCAGGCTCGATGGCGAACCTCACCGCCATCAAGACCTGGACGCGCCCCGGCATGGAAGTCATCTGCGAAGCGATGGCGCACATTTACCTCTACGAGATGGCGGGCGTGGCCGCCATTGCGGGCTGCATGCCGAATACGGTTCCGGCACCCAACGGCACGCTCACCTGGGATTTGATCGAGCCGCTGATCCGCCCGCACATCTACTACCGCTCGCAGACAGCGCTGATCGAGCTCGAAAACACGCACAACATGCACGGCGGCACCGTCTATCCGCCCGAGATTTCCGACGACATCTGCGAGCGCGCCCACGCCGCCGGACTTCCGGTCCATCTCGACGGCGCGCGCATCTTCAACGCTTCGGTCGCGCTCGGCCGCAGCGTCGCGGATATCACCCCCAAATTCGACTCCGTAATGTTCTGCCTCTCGAAAGGACTCGGTGCTCCGGTCGGCTCCATGCTCGTCGGCTCGCGCGACTTCATCGACAAGGCCCGCATCACGCGCAAGCTGCTCGGCGGCGGCATGCGCCAGGCCGGAATTCTCGCGGCCGCGGGGCTGATCGCGCTCGAAGAGACGCCGAAAATTCTCCATCGCGACCACGAGAACGCGCGCCATCTCGCCGAGGGCCTGGCGAAAATTCCCGGCGTTTCGATCGACCCCGCGAAGGTCGTCACCAACATACTGATTTTCGACGTCAGCCCCTCCGGCCGCACCGCCGCTGAAGTCTGCGCGGAACTCGCGAAGCGCGGCGTCCTCTGCGGGCCCACCGGCAAATCCACGATTCGCATGGTCACCCACTACGACGTGGACCGCGCCTCGATTGACCGCGCGCTAGCGACCATCGCCACCGTGCTGGCCGCTAAGCCGTCGTAGCTTTTCTGCCCGCTGAAACCCGGCGCCTGCATCCCGAAACCTGCCTTTCTTCTCCTCCTGCTTCCTGTATAATTCCGCGGGGCGTGGAAGGGGAGTCGCGTGAAGATTCAATTTCGTTCGTTCTGCCCGGGTATTGGTATCCGCATCGTGCTTCTTCCAGGCCTGATTATGACCGTTTCCGCCAAAAACTCTGCCGCATCTCCCGCTGACCCGCCGAAGGCTCCGCCAACGGTCGAGGAAGCTCGCCATTTCACCGATGCAGCCGAGAAGCGCCTGCTCGACCTCGAGATCAAAGACCAGCGCGCGAACTGGGTGCACGAAAACTTCATCACGGACGACACCGGGCAAATGGCTGCCGACGCGGATCAGGCCGTCGCCTCCGCAGTCGCCGAGCTGGCCCTGCAGGCGCGCCGCTACGAAACCCTGAAATTGCCCGCCGACGTCGCGCGCAAGCTCAAACTCATTAAGCTCGCCGTCTCCATTCCCGTGCCGCACGATCCCGCGCTCGCCGGTGAGCTGACCAAGATCGCTGCCTCGCTCGATGGCGACTATGGCAAAGGCAAATGGTGTCCGGACGGTCCCTCGGGGAAGTGTCTCGACGTGAACGACGTCACCAAGGTGATGGCCAATAGTCGCGACGCGAACGAGCTTCTGCGCACCTGGAAAGGCTGGCACGCCGTCGGCGCGCCGATGCGCCAGCGCTACTCGCGCATGGTCGTCCTAGCGAATCAGGGTTCGCGCGAAATGGGCTTTGCCGATACCGGCGCGATGTGGCGCTCGAATTACGACATGACTCCGGACCACTTCGCCGCCGAAGTGGATCGCCTGTGGCAGCAGGTCCGCCCGCTCTACGTTTCGCTGCACGCCTACGTCCGCTGGAAGCTGGCCGAGAAATACGGCGCTTCTGCGGTCCCCGAGGACGCGCCCATCCCTGCGCATCTCCTCGGCAACATCTGGGCGCAGGATTGGACCAACATCTACCCGCTGGTTGCGCCGGCGAATTCCGATCCTGGCTACGACCTCACCAAGATCCTGCAATC
>JARLGK010000133.1 GCA_031296075.1 Candidatus Acidiferrales bacterium | reverse complement strand
GAGTTACCCCCGCTCATGCCTCACTCGCTGCAACATGGAGCCTGGGACCGGGATTGAACCGGTGACCTCGTCCTTACCAAGGACGCGCTCTACCAACTGAGCTACCCAGGCCCGAACCGGTTCTTCCGCACTCGCCGCGTTCGCGCTGAAAACTCAGCAGCAACAAAACTGCTTTCGAATTCTCTCGCGAGGCCCTCGCCGAGACCTTCTTCACGCCTTCGGGACCAGCCGCTCGGGATCGCATGAGACGCTGGTGGACGGGGGAGGATTCGAACCTCCGTAGCCCGCAAGGAGCGGCAGATTTACAGTCTGCTGGTTTTAGCCACTCACCCACCCGTCCGGCGAAACGCCTTCGGGACACAGTAATCGTCTCCCGCAAATCAAATCAGAACTGTATCGGACCGCTATACGGGGCACCCCGAAATGCAGAAAGGGCTCGTGTGTGGACACACCAGCCCTATTCGCTTTTTTCGCGAGGAATCCGTCCTTAATAACCAACCGCCGAATCCTGTCCCCTGAAACTCAGCTGGCGGAGGGAGTTGAACCCCCGACCCTCTGATTACAAATCAGATGCTCTACCAACTGAGCTACGCCAGCCCTGCGCAAACCGGGCAAATATATCGTAGCGGCAATCAAATTGCAAGAGAGTTTCGCAGCCCCTGCAAAACCATTGCCAGCACGCCACTTATAATGGCGGTTTCAGCTCTTGCCATGCCCTATTGTACAGCGGGCTTCGCAAATTCGGAATCATTCAGTTCCACGTTGTGGCGCACTTCGCTGATCGTCATCGTATACGTGGTATCGCCATTTGTCTGATGGCTCGTGAACGGCACCTTGATTCCGTCCACGTCGCGATAGTCTTCGAAATCCTCGCGGAATTGCGTCACGCCGTCGGCTCCATGATTCTGTTTAACGACTCGCAGCAGAAGACCGCTCTCCGAATCGAAATACATTTTAGTCGGCTCACTGCCTTCGGGCACCGTGGCTTCCACGACATACGTGTCGCGACCGCCGATTTTTTCCTTGCCGCTCACGGTCAATTTTGCATACAGCCGGCGGAGATCCAGTGGGTGAAAGAAATCCGCATCGCGTCGAGCCTCCGCAAGTTCCGCGCCGGTCTGTTCGCGCAAGCCATCCTGCGGATCGTCTGTCCATCCTAGGGTGCCATCAAAGCCCTGACGGAACGATGCCCCGTTGATGACGACCGAATCGAGCAGCTTGTCAGGCGCCTTCTCGTGAATCATCACCACCCCAGAAAGGTTCATGGACGGGACTTCGATCGTTCCCATGCTCACGCGCGACGTGAACTTCTGCCACGCCTCGCGCCCGCCGATGGCCTTCACGTAGCGATCGAGAATCTGCTCGACAGTCGGAGCAGCCGTCGCAGCCGCGGGCGTCACCGGCTTTGCCGCCATTTGCGCGCCCGTTTGAGAGGACGACTGACCGCGCGCTGCGCCTTGAACAGTTACGACCAGCGCGAAGCTCACGCTGGCCAGCACGAAAAATCGTCGCAACGATAAATGCCTGCTCGTATGAATGATCGGGACTCCCGAATGAAAGTTCGAATCGCGCCGCCTAACCTTACTACGTTTGACGCAGCCGAGGCCCCGCGGGTTGCCGCGACATCTTTCCGATACTCAATCAGGCGACGAGACATTAGACTAACCTGCGGAGAACCTGGAGTCGCGCCAATATGCCTGTCTCTAGCACAAAGCGCGCGTGGATTGTAGTCGCGGTCTTGATCGTCCTGGCCGCGGCGGGGGCCGGTGCCTATCTCTACCGCATGCATCGGCCGCTTGCCGGGCCAAGCGCAGGACCGCCCCCTGACATCATGAGCCAGCTCCCACCGGGCGCGCCCGTCATTGCCTATGTAGATGTCGCAGCGCTGCGAAAGTTGCAGGGCTCGCCGCTTGCCGCCATGCTGGGACTTGCCGGCGCGGACCCGAAGGAAGATCGCGACTACGAGCAGTTCGTCCGCGACACGGGATTCGATTACACGCGCGATCTCGATAAGGTCGGGATCGCCATCTGGCCCACGAGCCTGCTGACGCCGAATGGTGGGCTCGGCGAAAACCAAGTCATGACCGTCGCCGATGGGCGCTTCGATCCAGACAAGATTAAAGCCTACGCGCTGCGCACCGGCAAGCTCGTGACCCGTGGCACGCAATCGTTCTACGCGATTCCCAGCAATCCGCCCATGTCGTTCGAGCTTCTCTCCACAAGCCGAATCGCGCTCACCAGCGGAGAGAACATGAACATTCTCGCGCCCGTGTCGAATGCGGCGTCGAACGCCGCGATGCAGGCGCGCATCCATCGCGTGGCGGGCGCGCCGATTTTCGCGGTGGCGCGAACAGACACGCTGCCCAAAAACTTCTACGACAATTTTCGCAACGCTCCGCAGCTCGAGACCCTGGCGCGCAGCGTCAAGGGACTGACGCTTGCTGGCCAACCGCAAGGCGATCGGATTGACCTGGCGCTCGACGCCGAGTGCGATTCATTCACGCACGCCGCCGCGATCGCGACGCTGCTCGACACCTTCCGCATGTTCGGCACCGTGGCGCTCTCCGACCCGAGAACGCGCCGCCAAATGACCAAGGGGCAAGCCGCATTTCTTGCGGCGCTCGCGAGCAAGGTGAAAGTCACGCACCAGGATCGCCGGGTGCGTCTGACGCTCGCCGTCACGCCGGCAATGCTCGGCTCGTCGAGTTCTCCTCACGCCGAACTTCGTTGAGGCGCCCCCGAAAGAGTGTGACACTTCGTCAGGGCCTCCATCGTTTGTTTTCAACGAGTTAGCCCGACGTTTACTCGGCATGGTGTGACACTTCTTTTCGCGCGAATCTGCTACGGTCCAGCGGGGGGGGAACTGCTCTCCCGCCGGCACCGGTCCCTCAACCCGAATTCGGTCAAAGTGCTCATCGTGTCCATACTACATGCTGCCCTTACGAAAGAAAGATCGAGCGCCTGTGGATTTTCTTGGGGCTAGCCGCTTGAGAATCTCGATGCCGCGGGCTAAAGCCCGGTTCGTCTCGAGATCGTTTTCGTGGGACTGAAGCCCCACGCTTTCACCGAAGAACTTCACTCAATGGCGAGGCCGCGCCGAGCCACGTTGCCGGGCATGGCCCGCCAGCGATCGGCGCGGCAAGCATGCCATGCCCCTACGAAGAGACTGCGGTTAGCCATCGCCGATGCATTCGTCCCAGAGTTTCGGATTCGCGGTTCGAAATTTGCCCATCATCTCGATGCATTCCGGCGAGGCCAGATCGAGGATGTCGAATCCCTTCTCACGCAGCCAGGCGACGCCGCCCTGAGCGTTGATTGCGTCGCCGACGATCACCTGTTTGAAGCGGAACTGGTAGATCAATCCCGTGCAATACCAGCACGGAGCGAGCGTGGTCACGAGAATCAGATCGCGGAAGTTGCGCTGGCGGCCGGCGGCGCGGAAGGCATCGGTCTCGCCGTGCATGGACGGGTCGCCGTTCTGGACCAAACGGTTCCGGCCCGCGCTTACCAGCGTGCCATCCGTACGAAAGATCGCTCCGCCGACCGGTATGCCTCCCTCGGCGAATCCGATGCGGGCTTGTTCGACGGCGACGGCGAGCATGGCGTTCGCATTCAACGCGGGCTTCATAATCGCAAGAGTGTAGCACCGCCAAAACGATTGACTCAACGGCACGGCGCAAGCAGACTATGCGAGCTATTGTTGAAGGTCCCCGGCTTGCTACCGCCGAAGAGGGATTCTTCGACGGATCTCCCAGGCTCGACTAGCCGTCGACCTGGGAGCCCTGTGTTGTGACCGGGCGTCCCGGCTTCGCCGGGACGAAAGAAAAAGCCCCGGTCACTCCGTTCAGAATGACGGAACAACGCCTGGCTACAGGAGACCTGCATCCAATTGCATCCGGACGCCGCTGAAACCAAAGCCGAGGCCAGCCAGCCGCATTACGGGTTACAGCGGCAGGTGCTGGGGCCGTTGGAAACGCTGGCTCAATCGATTTCGACTATGGCGCCGACGTGTACGGCGACGTTGACCGTGCCGCTGGTCTTCGCCACGGCGGGCAACGGCACGTGGCTCGCGTATCTGGGGGCGACCGTTTGCACGCTGCTGGTGGCGCTGTGCATCGCGCGATTTGCGCGGCAGTCGGCATCGCCAGGATCGCTGTACGCGTACGCGACATCGTCTCTGCCGCCGGCGCTAGGCAGCGTGGCGGCCTGGGCACTGCTGCTGGCCTACGTGGCCACGGGCGCGTCGGTGGTAGGAGGATTCGTTCACTACGCCAACGTCGTGCTGGGCGAATTTTTCGGCGTTGCAGCGCCCGGAATTCCGCTGGCGGTGTTCGCCACACTGGTGTCCATCTGGATCGCTTACCGCGACGTGAAAGTATCCGCGCAGCTGATGGTTTATATCGAAGTGATCTCCGTGCTGCTGATCGGCGCGGTCTTCGTGTTGCTGCTGTGGCGGCGCGGCTTCCATCTCGATCCCGTGCAATTCAAGCTGCGCGGGGTGAACTTCTCCGGAGTCAGGCTGGGAATGGTCCTGGCGATGTTTAGCTTTGTCGGCTTTGAAAGCGCCACCACGCTGGGAGAGGAAGCCAAACATCCACTGCACAACATTCCCCGAGCGGTGCTGCGGAGCGTCATGCTTTCGGGACTTTTTTTCATCGCTGCGGCGTACACCGAAGTGCTCGGGTTTCCGGGTTCGGCCGGCACGCTGGACCAGAGCGCTGCGCCAATGAGCGTGCTTTCGACCGCGGTGGGAATCCGGCGTCTCGGCCCAGTCATCGACATTTGCGCGATGGTCAGCATGTTTGCGTGCACGCTGGCGTGCGTGACTGCGGCAGCGCGCGTCCTTCTATTGATGGCGCACAACGATCTGGTGCATCGTGGGCTCCGCAAGACGCATCACCGCAACGAGACGCCCCATGCCGCCGTACTGACGACGGGCGCAGCCACGCTGTTGCTGCCGGTCGGGCTGATAGCGGCTAAGGTGAGCGGCGAGACGATTTACGACTGGATGGGATCTCTCGCGACGTATGGATTCATCGTCGTGTATGCGCTGGTGGCCGTGGCGCTGCCCTGGCATCTGCGGAAATTGGGTAGCATGACGATAGGGACGGTAGTGCTGGCGGTGCTCGCGGTGGCAGCCATGGCGATCGTCCTCGCTGGAACGCTTTATCCGGTTCCGGCGTGGCCGAAGAACTGGCTGCCGTATCTGTTTCTTTTGTATCTGGCGGTGGCGGTTGGATGGCATTGGTTCAGCGCAAGGCGAGCGCCTGCGAGCGCCTGAGTTTCGGAGACAGGTTTGGATTCTGGACCGAGGGACGTGCGCGGACCGGGCGAGGCGAGCCTCGCCAGCAAACAGTGGCGGCACGCCGCCGCACTCCACAGAGGCGTAGGCGCGCCGAACGTTTGCATGGTGGCGTAGCGGCGCCAAGCATCCGCGACGGACGCGACGAGTAGCGCCCCTACAAACATCACAGAGCGCAGACACGAGGCTAAATTCGTACGCGGTTGCCAAGAATTGTCGCCGGGCGTAGCGGTGCTACGCCCCTACAAAAACAAAACCGAACCTAAGGAAGCGCGAAAGCGATGACGGAGTCGCCGGGGGCGTCGTTGAAGTAGCCGCTGACGGCGACGATGCCGGGACCGC
The DNA here is from genome assembly GCA_031296075.1 of Candidatus Acidiferrales bacterium. GTDB lineage: Bacteria > Acidobacteriota > Terriglobia > Acidiferrales > UBA7541 > Palsa-295. The sequence goes on along the minus strand of JARLGK010000133.1, from coordinate 4,250 downwards.
CGAATGCTTCGATCACAACGTACTGCTTGCCGTCTTTTCCCATGTAGGTGACCGGAATGGTGTGGGCGCTCGCGTCGATTTTTTCGGTCCACAATTCCTTGCCGGTGCGCGCGTCGAAGGCGCGGAAGCGGCCGTCGTTGGTGGCGCCGATGAAGAGCAGGCCGCTGGCGGTGACGATCATCGAGCCGGTATTCGGTGCGCCAGTATGCGGAAAACCTTTTTCGGCGAGCGCGTCGACCGTGCCGAAGGGAACGCGCCAGACAATGTCTCCGGTCTTCGCGTTTACCGCGAATAGTTCCGCCCACGGCGGATTGAGGCACGGCCATCCGCTTTTCGGATCCCAGTAGCGCGTGTTATAGCGAATGCCTCCGCCGGGATAGATCTTTTCGTACGGGCCGCCAGTGGGATTTTCCTTTTCTCCCTTGACCAAACGCCCGACCTGCGCGGTATTGAAATCCGTAGTGCCGAAAATGTAATCAAGCTTGGGATCGAAAGCGACGCCACTCCAATTGCCCGCGCCTTCCCGGCCCGGAGAAACGATGGCCATCTTGTTCGGATCGGCGCCGAAGGGAGTGAACGGGCCGTTGTTGTAGAAATTGTTTTTCTCCCAGAGGTCCTTGCAGAACGCGGCGTGCTCCGGCGTGAGATTGTAGATATCGGACTTGGAGACACTCATCGGAGCAAGCGGCGGAGGCTTCAACGGAAAAGGCTGCGTTGGCGAAGTGACTTCGCCGGGGACGTCCGACTGCGCCACGGGCCGCTCCTCGAGACCAAACAGCGGCGCGCCATTCGTGCGATCAAACAGGAATAGCGTGCCCTGTTTGCTGAACTCGGCGACTCCGGGAATCGTCTTTCCATTGCGCTTGACGTCAAAGAGCGTGGGTGGCGCCGGCACGTCGTAGTCCCAAAGATCGTGATGCACGAGCTGCTGATACCAGACGAGCTTGCCAGTCACAGCATCGAGCGCGACGAGGCTGTCGTTGTAGAGACTGTTGCCGAGGCGCTCGCCGCCGTAGTATTCGGTGCCTCCGCTCGGAGCGATGGGGACGAACACGAGGCCGCGCTCGGCATCGAGGGTCATGAAGCTCCATACGTCGGTGCCGAATTTCGCGTCCCAACTTTTCCCGAGCCAGGTTTCGTGGCCGGACTCGCCGGGCTGCGCCTTGGTGTAAAAGGTCCAGACGAGCTTGCCGGTGTGGGCGTCCCATGCGCGAACGGACTGCACCCGGTTTTCTCCGGTGATCACGAGATCGTGATAGATGACGGGTGCGGCGGCGGGGCTCGCGCCGCTAACGAAGCCGCCATCGCCGAATCCGTCGGCAGGCTTACCGGCTTTCGCGTCGAGCGCGAGCATTTGACCGCCGGAAACGCCGAGAATCAGGCGCGGAGAAGTGTTCGCGTCTCCGGGCCAATACGACATGCCGCGAGGGCGCGTACCCTTCGTTTCGAATTTCCAAATTTGAAGGCCCGTGACGGGATCGAGCGCGTACACGTTCTTGCCGGCGTCGAAATAGAGGACGCCGTCGATCACCAGCGGGGCGCCTTCGGAATTGGCGTCGTCCTTGGCGTCACCGGTGTGGAACGTCCAGGCGCGGCGAAGCTTTGTGACGTTTTTCGCATTGATCTGCTTCAGCGGGGAGAAACGCTGCGCGCCGGGATCGTGGCCGGCGTAGGGCCAATCGGATTGCGCGCGGGCGGAGACGGCGAACGAAAGCGTGGCGAGAACAGCGAGAAACACAGAAATTCCTCGAATGGCGGTCCCGGTAGACGGGTGGAGGCGTGCCAAAGAAGTTTGCCGGGCATCCGCCAAACATAATTGGCGGATGCCCCTACGAAGAAAAGACCACCGACTCAATGGCACGCTACTTTGTTGCGAGCAACGGAGTAACGTCTTTCTCGAACTGTTCGTACGACCGAGCTTCCTTGTAAAAATAAATGTTCTTGCCGTCGCGGTCGAAAATCATGGTCATGGGCAGCGCGGTATCCCAGCGCGCGTCCACGTCCTTGTAGAATTGGTCCTCGGTGTTGGCGGCGATATAGACCGCGAAGGGCGGCTTCGTTTCGTTGAGGAACTTTTGCATGTCGTCTTTCTCGGTGACGTCGTTCATTGAGACTTCGATGACCTGCAGGCCCTGCGCCTTATATTTAGCCTGGAGCTTGACGATATCGGGAAATTCCTTGTGGCACGGCACGCACCAGGTGGCGAAAAAGTTGAGCACGACAACTTTGCCCTTGTTCTGCGCCACAAGGTCCTTGATGTCCTTCGGCTCGACGGACTTCAAGTCAATGTTGCCCGTGGACTGCGCGCGGGCCGCCGGGCTGCCGACGACCAAGAGCATCAGCGCGGCGAAGGCCGCGAACAAATATTTCCCGGCCCGGAGGCCGCTCGATGGGGATGAAATTGTCATAGGAGAGCCTCAGTCGCCGCCTAGCATCTTGTTGGTGGAATCGGCCACCTGCTGAAAGGTGTCGCCGGTCACGTTGACAAAATTGGATTCAACTTGGCGCTTGTCGTTCACCAGGAACGTATTTTGCGCCTGGGTGTTGATCTTATAGAGGCGCACGCCCAAATCCTGCGGGCCTTTGGCGAGATAGACCATGGGGATCTGGATGCCCTTGTCCGCCGCGAGCTTTTCGAGCCAGTCCTTCGTATCCGGACCGGCAACCATCACGACGAAGCCCTTCAAATCCTTCTTCGACGTCACGAGAGCGTTGAGCTTGACGATCAGCGCGGCCGCTTCGTCGCTGGGCTTCTGGAAGAACCCGATCACGGTGGGCGCTTCGCCATACTCGCAGACGTAGCAGGTGTCCTGGCCCTTGTATTTTCCGGTGACGTCGATCACGCGGAACGACGGAGTGACCGCGCCAACCTGGCGGCCGGAAACCAGCGGGCCGGAAGTCGCAGGCCGCGCGGAAGCAGTGGCTGCTGGACCAGCGGCCGGCGCGGCGGCGCTAGTTGCGCTCGAGCTGCTGTTTGCCGCGGCCGCGTCCGCCATCTTAATGGCGTTGGCTGCGTCGGTTCCTTCCACGGGGAGCTTCAGCGCGACCCATTTGTACCAGCCGCCTTCGAGAATCTTGGTGTTGAGATAGCCGAACTCCGCAAGCTTCTTGTACATGTCGAGCGAATCTTCATCGTGGTTGCAGGGGCAATAGAGAACGAGCATTTTGTTGCGCGGAAGCGGAACTGGCGGCTTGACCTGCTGAACCCACGGGTAGTTGATCGCGCCCGGAATGTGGCCTTCGGCGAAGGCTTCTTCGGGCTGCGTGTCGACGAGCTGAAAGCTGGTGTCCTTGTTGTCCATCATCTTCTTGATGTCGGCCGGAGTGATGAACTGTGCCGGGGGGGCGGCCATTGTGGTGGGATCGTCAAATCCCCCCGCAGGCTGCCCGTATTCTTCCTGCGCCATCGCCGTCCGCGGCATCAGCGAGAACACCGCGAGCGCAAAGTATCCAAGAGCAATCCGCTTAAATAATGTCTTCATAACGACCCCCTAGCTTCTGGCCGAAACTTGATTCTCATTCCCAGATCATTAGACGAGTGACGAGGCTCATAGGTTTCCAGTGTTGCGAAGTCGAGACCAAACCCTCTCTTTCGTGAATGTTAAGCCGGGGATGGGAGGGTGTCAAGTTAACGGGAGATTCGTGGTGCGAGGGTTCGCCCCTCAAGGTAAGAAAGCCATGCCCTGACGAAGAAAAGTGCGACCGCGGAGGTTCACGGTGTCGGAAGTGCGAAGGCGTAGATGACGCCGTCGACGGGGTAGACGACGTACTGGCAGCCATCGAGCTCGTAGGTCATCGGGCCAGTGCCGAACGTGCCGCCGGGATACATGTGCCAGAGGGCCTTTCCGGTGGAGGCGTCGAGCGCGACGAGATTGCCGGACATGTCCGCGGTGAAGACGAGATGGCCAGCGGTGGAGAGAATGCCGGACTGACCGCCGCGGCCCTGAGTGTCAGCGGTCCAGCGGATTTTTCCCGTCTGAACGTCGATGGCCTTGAGCATCGATTTCGACGAAAGAAAGAAATCGCGGCCGGCCCAGCCTTCGGCGGATTTTCCGGGCAGAGTCAGATAGAAGACGCCCATCGTTTCGCGCGAATTGACATAGAAAAGGCCGGTTTCGGGATCGTAGCTGGGCGCCTGCCAATTGGTGCCGACGCCCCCGGTGACGAGGACGCCGTCAGGCTTCGGCTCTTTGTCGGGGTTCGGGATGGGCTGGCCGCGGTCGTCATAACCCTTCACCCAGTTCGCGGGG
>JARLGK010000132.1 GCA_031296075.1 Candidatus Acidiferrales bacterium | reverse complement strand
ATTGCGACTCCAGGCACCGCTCTTGGTACGGCAGTGGCCCCGACCAACGCGTTTAATGCGACCGCGGTTCCGACCAGCATCGGACAGACCGGCCAGCGTGGTTTCTTCACGGACCAGTCTGGTGTGATTCGCTTCACGACGAATGGCTCTGCACCTACGAACGCCAGCCCGGCGATTCAGTAACACCGGTTATCGACTCCGGGGAGGGGCTTATCCTTCTCCAGGTTTTCTTTTAAGGTGAGATCGAGTGGAACTAAAGGAACCTTGGTCATGCGCGCAGCCCAAGAAGATCACAATCCGGAGGGCAGGTCGCGGCAACGTAACGCGCAGTCGAGGCAGCGCGGTTTTTCCCTGATCGAACTTCTCATCGTGGTCGCCATCATCCTAATTGTTGCTGCCATCGCGATTCCGGACCTGTTGCGCTCGCGTATCGCGGCGAATGAAGCGGCGGCGGTCTCAAATTGCCGCACAATCACCAGCGCCAACGTAATTTACTACACGACTTACGGAGTCGGATTTTCTCCCACCCTTGCGGACTTCCAGGATCCGGGCGTGGCTAGCCCGAGTCCAACGGCCGCCGGCCTGCTGGATAATATTCTCGTGACAGGCACGAAGACTGGCTTCGTATACACCTATGTGGCGCTAGGGGCCGATGGGAGCGGCCATTTTCAGAATTACACGCTCAACGCGGATCCCCTCACGCCCGGAATCACCGGAACGCGGCACTTCTTCGCTGACGAGCCTGCCATCATTCGCGTGAATACGACCGGACCGGCCTCAGATTCGGACCCCCCGCTTCAATAGCCCACTCTTTCTCTATTACCCCTCCGGACTCGACGATTGCTTATGTGCGGAACTCGACGCTCGGCCGCTCGTGCTATTCTCTGAGCGATCCAGCGGTTTCTGGACTCGCATGAACTCCATCGGCGCAATCCTGTTTTTCTTAGCTTTCGCGACACTGCCCGGCCCGAGCGCCTCCGCGGTGGCACACACGCTCGAAGCGCGCTACCAGCACGCGCGAACGCTTCGAGCGATTTTCTTCGAGCGGTACACGGATGGCAGCGGCGGTGCAACGACGGAATCGGGCACGGTGTACTTCTCCCGCCCGGGCCGCATGCGCTGGGAGTACGAATCCCCGGAACAGAAGCTCTTCATCGTGGACGGCACGAATGCCTGGTTCTACGTCCCCGCGGACCGCACAGCGAGCCGCGCAAAGATGAAGGAAAGCTCCGATTGGCGAACTCCGCTCGCGCTGCTGGCAGGGAAAGCCGATCTGTCGAAGCTTTGCCGTTCGATTCAGCTGGTCGGCGCGGATGCGGAGAAGGGAAGAGGGCTCGGAGAACAAGCGCCGCCCGGCGATACGGTCCTGCTTTGCATTCCCCGAGACACTACCGGGAGCGATCCTGCGTTTCGGGTGCTATTTGAAACCGATCCGGACGCCAAACTTGTCCGCGTGGTGATTCGCGAGCCCGGCCACGTGGAAACGGAGTTTCGCTTCGGCAACTGGGAAGAAAACGTGGTGATCCCCGAGGTGAAATTTCATTTCCAGCCGCCCCCGGGAGTAGCAATCGTTGACGAAGAGTCCCTCGCGGGCTCGATTCGGTAACAGCGTTTTACCGGTCAATCCTTCAGGAACGCCGTTGTCTCCCGCAAAAACGGATCCAATTGATCGTGGTGCAGCCAGTGCCCGGCGTTCGGAACTTTGACCAGCCGCGCATGGCGAAGAGCTTTCAGTCGCCGGTCTGTTTCTGGCACGGGAAAGAAACTTTCGAGGCCCCAGAAGAACAGAACTGGGCAAGTGATCCGCCCATAGAGCTCGATGCAATCCTCGATGCGGTGTCCGTAGGGTGCGAAGACGCGCGCATAATTGTCGAACTTCCACACCAGCGATCCGTCCGGATCCCAATTGGTGCCGTGCAGAGTCAGGTGTCGGGCCACTTCGTCGGAAAGATGTGGGTTGGCTTCCTGCATTCGCGCCACGGCCGCCGCAAGGTTCGGGTAGGTTTTGGGCTGGCGCTTTTCGGCTTTGCGGACGGATTCGATCCAATAGCGCATCTGCTCGGACGCCGGCCCATGGATCTTGCTGTCCTCCGGCACGCCCAAGCCCTCTATGGAGACGGCTTTCTGCGCGCGCCCCGGATACACTGCTGAGTAATGCAGCACGATCATGCCTCCGAGCGAGTGTCCGATCAGGCGGATGGGGAATTCGTCGATGACGTCCAGCAGCGCAGAGAGATCGAGAACGTGTTCGATCAGGCTGTACATGGCGCCCGGCGCCCATGCGCTGTTCCCGTGCCCCCGCAAATCGAGCGCATATACGTGGTAGTGCTCGCGCAAAGACCGCGCCACCCAGTCCCAGCTGCGCGCGTGGTCCAGGCCCCCGTGGACCAGCACCAGGGCCGGCTTTCCGTCCTGGCCGTAGTCCCAAAATTGCAGTTTCAGACGGTCGGAGTAAAAGAAATGCGAGATCGGTTCCATTGAGCTCGGGAAAGTCCGCCACACGGGGGATTGGAATCCAGGAGACTTTACCATAGCTGCTTGCCGGGCCCATCACCTTCGGACGCGTTTGGCGCGGCACACCATTTTCGAGGTTGTCACATCCTATTGACAGGCTGTTTTCCCGGCTTCAGCCTGGCACTGAACGCAGTATGCTAAACTTTGCGTGAATCGCCCTTCTGGGAGCGGCGCGCCGATAGACAACTATGGCCGATTTCGTATGCAAAGTCGGGGATGCCTCCGGCCGGATCTTCCAACAGGTCGAGACGGCGCAGTCCGAGGATGAAGCCAGGCAGAAGCTCGCCGAACGCGGGTTTTACGTCTTCTCCGTCCGCAATCAGTTCGATATTCTGGCGCAGTTCAGCGGCGCACGCCGCGAGCGCAAGTTTCGGCCGGCCGATTTTCTGATCTTCAATCAGCAGTTCAATACTCTCGTCCGCGCGGGCTTGCCAATATTGAGGGCTCTCGATCTGCTGGCGGAACGCGCGGCAGCCCCCCGGCTCCGCCCCATCCTGGAAGACGTCAGGCAGCGCGTGCGCGCGGGCGCGTTGTTGTCCGAGGCGATGGCTGCACAAGGCTCCTTCCCGCCCGTGTACATCACGGTGATCGGAGCGGGCGAGCGAAGCGGCAACCTCACTGGCGTGCTGGAACAGTACATTTCCTACCTGCGTGTGAGCACGGGTTTTCGCAGCCGGCTGATTACCGCCCTGATCTATCCGTCGGTATTGGTTTGCGTGGCCGTCATTGTGGTCACATACCTGGCCACCTATGCCCTGCCGCAGTTCGCGGGATTGTATCAGCAGTTAAACGTCCCTCTGCCGACGAGCACCCGGATCCTACTTTCGATCGCACTTCCGTTGCGCAATTATTTTTTGGTTGTGGTGGGTGTGATTCTGGCCGCCGGCGCCGCGCTCTTTCTTTGGACGCGGTCCGAGCGTGGAGCGATCGCCATCGATCGTTTGAAGCCGCGCATCCCGGTTTTCGGCGACATCTGGATCAAGGCGCAGATCGCCCAGTTCGTGCGCACGCTCGCGACGCTGCTTGGAGGCGGTACTCCCCTGGTCCCGGCGCTGCGTACATCGGCGGCGGCCATCGGCAGCCGGCTGGTTTCAACTTCCGTCGAGCAAGCATCCGACCGCGTCAAGGAAGGGCAGACGCTTCATTCGAGCCTCGCGGAAACGCAGCTGATTCCGAGCCTGGCGCTGGAGATGATCGAGGTCGGCGAAGCCTCGGGCGCCCTCTCGGCGATGCTCACCAGCGTGGCTGAGTTCTACGAGGAGGAAGTGGACACGCGGCTGCAGCGCACGCTCTCCTGGATCCCGATCGTGATTTTGGTGGTCATGGCCGTTGTGATAGGCTTCGTTTTGATTTCGCTGTATCTGCCCATGTTTTCCCTCCAGATCGGATCGGCAGGAGGATAGGACCCGATGGCCACACCAGGCAACAATCCGGCGGTCAGTGACGCTGCGGACGCCGCGGCCGAGCGCGAGCAAGCCCGCCGTCTGGCGGAGCGCTACCGCTGTCCCTTCGTGGATCTCGCCGAGCAGCGGATCGACGCGGAGCTTTTCCGCAGCATACCCGCCGAGCTGATGTTCCGCTACAACTTCGTGCCGCTCGCGGCGCACGATTCGACCCTGGTGGTCGCCATGGTGGACCCGAGCCAGTTGCAGCTCACCGACGAGCTCGCGCTTCTGCTCGGCAAGCGCCTTCAAATCAAGGTGGCCACCGCGTCGCAAATCGGGGATCTGCTGAAACGCACCGAGCAGTCGCAGCGCGTGCTCGACCAGGCCACCGAGGGCTTTACGCTTCAGGTGGTCAGCGAGGAAGAAGACAGCGAAGAAAATATTTCCATGGAGAAGCTCACGCGCGACACTGGCGTGAGCCCCGTGGTTCGCCTGGTGGACACCGTGATCTTCACGGCGCTTGAGCGGCGCGCAAGCGACATCCACATTGAGACGCGCAATTCCGAAGTCGTCGTCAAGTACCGCATTGACGGCGTTTTGCAGTTCGCCATGCAGCCGCTCGCCAAGGAGTGGCATGCCACGATCTTGTCGCGCATCAAGGTCATGAGCGAGCTCGACATCGCCGAGCGTCGCGTGCCGCAGGATGGACGCTTCCGCGTCCGCTACAAAGGACGCTTCGTGGACTTTCGCGTTTCCATCATGCCGTCGGTTCACGGCGAGGATGCCGTTCTCCGCGTCCTCGACAAAGAGACTCTGAGCGAAAAGTTTCGCAATCTCACACTTGACGTGGTCGGTTTCGACGCCGAAGAGGTCACGCGATTCCGCCGCTACATCCACGAGCCGTACGGAATGGTACTCGTCACCGGCCCCACCGGCTCCGGAAAGACCACCACGCTCTATGCGGCCATCAACGAGATCAAGAATGACGAGGACAAGATCATCACCATCGAGGATCCGGTCGAATATCAGGTCCGCGGCATCACCCAAATTCCCGTGAACGAAAAGAAGGGCCTGACGTTCGCCCGCGGCTTGCGCTCGATTTTGCGCCACGATCCCGACAAGATCATGGTCGGTGAAATCCGCGACCAGGAAACCGCGCAGATCGCCATCAATTCGGCACTCACCGGCCATCTCGTCTTCACCACCGTCCACGCCAATAACGTGACCGACGTCATCGGCCGGTTTATCAACATGGGCGTCGAGCCTTATAACTTCGTTTCCGCCCTGAACTGCATCATGGCGCAGCGGCTGGTTCGCGTGATCTGCGACAACTGCAAGAAGAAGGTTTCCTACGATCACGCCACCCTGAGAGAGTCCGGTCTCGATCCCGGAGAATGGGGCGCGGTTCAATTCTGCGAAGGGCCCGGCTGCCTGGAATGTTCGGGAAGCGGTTACCGCGGCCGCACGGCCATCACGGAGCTTCTCGATCTGTCCGATCACATCCGCGAAATGATCATTGACCGCCGCCCGACCTCGGAAATCAAGCGGGCCGCGCGGGACGGCGGAATGATGTTTCTTCGCGAATCCGGACTGAAGAAAGTCCGCGCTGGGATCACGACGCTGCGCGAGATCAATAAGGTGACGTTCCTTGACTAGCTTCACGGCTTCGAACAGCGCCGCAGGCCAGCTTTACCGCGGCGGCGTGTTCGGACGCATCGACCGCTGGCTGCATGCCATGCCGCATCCTCCTCTAGTTGTGGAGGTCGCCGCGGAGCACGTCGCCGCGGCCCGATGGGGCAAGCGCCGCGGGCATCTCGAAGGCGTTGCGGTGGAACCGCTGCCTCTGGGTGCGATCATGCCTTCCACGGTTGAGACGAACATTACCCAGCCCGACGCGGTGCGCTCGGCGCTGCGCCGCGTTTTCACCCGGATTCCCGCCCAGGGAGCGCCTCTCGCGTTGCTGGTCCCGGATCTCGTCGTGCGCGTTTTCATCTTGCCCTTCGACACCCTTCCGCGGAATGCCAATGACGCGCTTCCGCTCCTCCGCTGGCGGTTGAAGAAAAGCGTGCCCTTCGACGTGGACGAGACGGTCGTTTCCTGGACGCGCCAAATCGGCCGCGAGGGGAACCTGGAAATCGTCACGGCTGTGGCCAGGCAGCAGATCGTGCGCGAATACGAGCAGATCATCGAATCTCTCGGTGCCCAGGCCGGGGTCGTCCTGGGTTCGACACTGGCCACGCTGCCGCTTCTGGAAGAGCGCGGGGCCACGCTCCTGGTCCGCCTCTGCGGGAAGATGCTGACCACAGTCGTCACGCACGGGTCGAATCTGTGCGTGTATCGCTCGAGTGAGATGGCGTCCGAAGCCAAGCTGCTCGAGCCGCAGGCCATGCTCGACGAAGTGTTTCCCGCGGTAGCCTATTATCAGGACACGTGGGGTTCCGTGATCGACCGCGCGCGGCTCACCGGTTTTGGCGAACGCGAGGCCATTTTCGGAGCCGCCCTGGCCGAGGAGTTGAAAATCAGTGCCGGGCCAATGGCCGAAGCGGAAGGTGTGCAGGATCTGGAGGCATCGGCGAAAGACCTGGTGAATCACGGCCTGGATGCGCTAGCAGGCTGGATGATGAACGGAAGGCCCTAAGCGCGCCGGAATGCTCCTGGATACCTACGGATGAAACTTCAGCTCAATCTCTCGACCGCGCCGCAACCGAACAATCGGCCGTTTCTCGCCTACGCGTCGCTCATCGGTACGGTTAGCGTTCTTGCCCTGGTGGTGCTTTCCGTCGCCGCATATCGGTCCTGGCACGCCAATCGGGAACTGCATGCGGACATGGCTCGCTGGGAAGACTCCATTCAGGCCGATCAGCAGCGGCAGCGTTCGCTCGCGTCCGATTTCCGCGGACCTTCTGCCCAGCAGATTCTCGACCGCTCCGCGTTCCTGAACTCCTTGATTGACGAGCGCAGCTTTCCCTGGACGAAGATATTCATGGATCTTGAGCAAACGCTTCCTCCCGGAGTGCGGGTCGTCAGCATCGCTCCCCGCCTGGTGGACGGCCGCGCCGAGGTAACGCTTGAAATCGGCTCCAGCACCGATGAAGGCAAGATTCAATTCCTGCAGGCGATCGAGAAGTCGAAGATGTTTTCGGGGTTGGTGGTTAAAAAGGAGCAGCGTTCGGACTTGCCGACCTCTCCCGACAAGATCGTGCTGAGCCTGACCGTCTGGTACTCGACGACATGACCTTGAATACAACATGGCGGGCCTGGAAATTGTGGGTGGGAATCGCGCTCGCTCTGGTTTTGGCGCTGGACTTTGCGCTGGCCGCTTACCTCTGGCGCGCTTCGTTCCAGCAGCCGCAAGCCTTGCGCGCCCAGCGCGACCAGTTGGCGCTCCAGGCCAAGAAGCTTCGCGCCGACGTCAGCCGTGGCGAAAAAATACGCGCCTCTTTGCCGCAGGCGGGGAAGGATTGCGATAATTTCTATCAGCAATCTTTCCTGGATTCACCGACGGGGTATTCGCGAATCGAAGACGATCTCGACGCCATCGCCAAGAAATCGGGCGTGAAGATATCCGGATACACGTTCAAACAGACGGTGATTAAGGAGCGCGGCGTCACCGAGATCGAAATCACCACGAACCTCGACGCCGACTACCCCGCGGTGATTCAGTTCATCAATGGGCTGGAGCGTTCGAAGAATTTTTACCTTCTCGATAGCTTGCGCTTGACCTCGGCGTCCACGGGTGGAATCCGGTTGGACCTCGATCTGCATACGTACTTCAGGACCTGAGCGATGTCGGAACGCACGAAAATTGGGGTTTTCGCGGGACTGTTGGTCCTGCTCGCGGTGGTGACGTATTTTTATGCGTTCGATCGAACGGCGGTACCCGGCCTTTCGGGGGTGTTTGCCGCGAATACGAAATTCGAACCGCTCGACGTGCAGGAACCCGGTCTTCGCATTGATGAGCTGGATAAACTTCGCAAGCTTGAATACGCAGGCTCGCACAGGAATATTTTCGTGGCTGCGCCGCCTCCCATTCCCAAACCAGTGAGCCAGGTTCCGGTTGAACCGCAACCGGTCGGGCCGAAGCTGCCTCCGCCGCCTCCGCCTTTGCAGGTTCCCGCGGAATTTTTTGGCTACGCCTCGCAGCCGCACTCCGGAAAGCGCGTGGCGTTCTTTACCAGCGGCGATGACGTTCTGGTTGTGGCCGAAGGCGACAAGTTCCTGAACGCCTTCCGGCTGCTTCACATCGGCAACGAGTCCGCCGATGTCGAAGAGATCGCCACCGGCCGACGGGCGTCGGTTGCTCTCGTTCAGCCTCCGGATCTAGGGGGGAATCAGTGATCGCTCGGCCCAGCCCCCGGCCCAGACGCGTCTCGCGCGCTCGTGAAAGCGCTCCGCGCCGTCGCCGATGCGGGGAATCCGGCTCCGCCTATCTGTTGGCGCTATTCCTGGTCCTGGTGATGGCGGCCGCTTCCCAGGTGGCCCTGCAAAACCTCTATACGCAGGGGCGTCGCGCCCGCGAGGACGATATGGTGTGGCGCGGAAATCAGTATACCCGCGCCATTCGCCTCTACTACCGCAAGACCGGCCATTACCCGCAGTCGCTCGATGACCTCAAGACAGGCCTTCCCGAGCTCCATTTCCTTCGCTACGCGGCGTACAAGGACCCGATGAACAAGTCCGGGGACGGTGCCTGGCGGTTGATCTACGTAAACGCCGCGGGTCAGATCATCGGGAGCTCCCATTACGCCACTCTGCAGCAGATGGCGCTGATGAAACTGAACGGCGGAACGATTCCAGCGACCGCATCGCTGGGCGCGATCGTCGGCACGCCGGTCTCGAGCATGGCTTCGGGAACCAGCGGCGCGAGCGGCGCGAATGCTCCGAATTCTGCGCCGGGCGGAAATACTTCAGGGCAGCCGGCGCCCGGCTCGACCACGGACAATTCTGCGGCGGGTGGCGCACAGAATCCCGCCCCCGGGCAGTCTTCGTCTTCCGACCAGCCGGTGAATCCGCTTTCGCTTCTGAAGCCGACCGGCCCGGTGGATGGTCCCGTGCTTGGCGCTTTCCTGACCGGCGTCCGCGGTGGGACCGACTCGGAGGCGCTCTCGATTAAGGTTTACGACGGCGGGAAGAAATACAAAGACTGGGAGTTCATTTGGAATCCGCTCGAGGATCAGGCCCGCGCCGTCCAGCAGGGGCTTTCGCCTCTGGGAGCGCCGGCCGGCCAGCCAACGGGCGCCGGGGGAATCGGAACCGCGAACCCGAATGCCAATCCTACCGGCTTCGGCGGGACGATCATGCCGCCGTCGCAGCCCCAGCCGCAAAGTCAGTAGGAGTTGCCTGTGTTTAGCGATCCCAATCCGGGAACTCCGCCGCGCACGGGGATGCGCATGTACGTAATCGGCTCCCTCGTCGTTGTTTGCCTGGCTGCGGCATATGTCGGCAGCGTGTTTTACATGCGTTGGAACGGCAACCGTGTCATGGAGGAGCGCGTCGGAAACGGAACGCTCGCACGATCAGAAAGTTTTCCAGGCCATGGGCGGCGACCGCTTCGAGATCCTGAATTTCTACGCGTATCCCGGCGTCATCCAGCGCGGCGATTTAACCACGTTGTGCTACAGTGTTTCAAACGCCAAGTCCGTTACGCTTGAACCGCAATCAAACGCCGTCTGGCCTGCATTTGAGCGCTGCGTCAGCGTCTCGCCGAAAAAGACCACGACCTACACCTTCACCGCCACCGATGCCACCGGGAACAAAAAGACCGCCACGGCCATCGTCGAAGTCCACTAGGTCACTCGCCCTTCGGCTCCCACAGTTCGATGCGATTTCCCTCCGGGTCCATTGCGTAGCCGAACCGGCCGTTGCCGTCGTCCTGGATCTTGTCGTCCACTTTCACACCCTCTTCGCGCAGCTGCGCGAGCAGACGTTCGAGATTCGCCACGCGGAAATTCAACATGAATGGTGCGTTGCTTGGGGCGAAATACTTCGTGTCTGCCGGAAAAATGGAAAAGACGGTCGCGCCGACCGTGTCCGGATGGCCCTTCTCGCGCCATTCAAACGGGTAGAATTGAGGCGGGTGTTCGCTTTTCCCTCCTGCCTGGAGCGCGATGCCCAGGTGCACGCGATACCACTCCCCGAGTTTCCCCGGGCTCTGTGCCTTGAAGAAAAAACCGCCGAAACCTGTCACCCGCGGCATGTCCTTTTCGTCGCCCGATCCTCGCGCCGACTGCAAGGCCATTCCCAAGGCAAAACTCAGTGCGATCGCGCACGGAATCAAGATCTCCGATTTCATAACGCCTCCAGGAAACTGCTCGTAACCGGCACAACTCTAGCTCACCTGCCCGCGTCTGTTCCATTGCAAACCTGCGCGCCAGGGTGCAAAATGTGGGGGTAGGTACATTGACCGATGTCCCGGCACAGGAGCCGCTCCTAACCATGTCGGTGGAACTCGCAAAGGGCGTCACGCTCGAAACGCCGGGGAATGACGAAAACTTCCTGAAGGACGAAGGCATCCTCTTCGCCTCGCTCGACAAGGTCGTTAACTGGGCCCGCCGCAGCTCGATCTGGCCGATGTCCTTTGGCCTCGCCTGCTGCGCCATCGAGATGATGTCGATGGCCGCCTCGCGCTACGATATTTCGCGCTTCGGCGCCGAAGTTTTTCGGGGCTCGCCCCGCCAGTCTGATCTGATGATCATCGCCGGCCGCGTTTCGCAGAAGATGGCGCCCATCATCAAGCAGCTTTACGCGCAGATGCCCGAGCCCAAGTGGGCCATTTCCATGGGCGCTTGCGCAACCTCCGGCGGCGTCTTCAACAACTACGCCATCGTGCAGGGCGTCAATCAGGTGATTCCCATTGACGTGTACGTGCCCGGCTGCCCGCCGCGCCCCGAAGCCCTTCTCTACGCCGTTTTCCAGCTTCAGAAGAAAATTGACGCCGATCGCGGCAGCTTCCTCCGCTCGATGAATTTCACCAAGAGCTAGCATTTTTTTGGCAACACGAATCAATCTACAGACCGGCATCGAATTCAGGGAGAACAGTGAAAATGAGTTACTACGGCGGGAAAGAGATGGCTGCAGCGTTTCGCACGGTGCGGAAGAATACGATTCAAATCGCGACGGATATTCCCGAAGGCAAGTACGACTTCAAGGCCACGCCCGATTCGCGGACCATCGCGCAAACGCTGGCGCACATTGCCTATGGATCGGATTTCGCTCTTCACATTCACGGCAATAAGATTGCCGATTTGTCGAAGGTCAATTTCCCGGAGTTGTTTCAGAAGATCTCCGCCGAGGAATCCAAGCACCGAACGAAAGCCGAACTGATCGCGCTCCTGCAAGCGCAGGGCGACAAGTTCGCGTCGTATCTCGAAGGCCTGCCGGAATCGTTCCTTGCCGAGGCGATGGCCATGCCGCCGGGCGCCACGCCGGCCACCAGGACGCGCTTCGACATGCTGCTTTCCGCGAAGGAGCACGAAATGCATCATCGCGGACAGCTGATGGTCCTCGAGCGCATGGTCGGTGTCGTCCCGCACCTCACGCGCCAGCGCGAAGCCCAGCAGGCGGCGCGTGCCCAGGCCGCGCAGGCGCAAAAGACGTAACGTCCGTTTCTCAGTAGGTGCTCGTCATTCTGAGCGGAGTGGCCGGAGCGTTTTCTTCCGCCCCGCTCCTGCAGGGCGTCCGGCCACGCAGTCGAAGAATCCCTCGTCGATTTTCTATTTCGCCGTCTCCGCGGCTCCCTGCCCTAGCGGAGGAAGGGCGCGGTGAGTTCTAATCTTTCTCCGTGCTCACTTTGCCTTCTCAGTGTCCTCTGTGGTGGGTCTCACGGTTATCGTTGCGGTTTCTCTGCGCTCTCTGCGCCTCTGCGGTGAGTCCTGCGATTTAGCCTCGTTGTGAATTACTGACTGTGGACTGCTGACGTCGGGCTGTCCTTAACCTCTGCTGTGCCGCCATCGAATTCGACCACGCTGCCTGGCGCAAACTGTTCGCGCCGCACGTAACCCATGCCGATGGCGGGCTTGGCATCCGGCGAAAACGCGGCGCTGGTCACAAATCCGATTTCCGCGCCACCCGCGCGCAGCTTCGTTCCGGGAGCCGGCGGCGCAACAGTCGAAAACTTCAGCCCTACGCGCTTCCGGTTGACGTGCCCTCGCGTCCGCACCCGCTCGACGATCTCCTGTCCCGTGTAGCAGCCCTTGTTGAAGCTGATGTGCGTATGCTCAAGTGCGGCCTCGTGCGGGATCATCGCGTCGTTAAAGTCGGCAGGGAACCAGGGCACGCCGGCCTCGAGACGCAGCGCGTTCAGCGCTCCCATGCCGATCGGCTCGCCGCCGCGCGCGCGCACGCCTGCGAGCAATATTCCCCAGAGTGAAGCTAGGCAATCCCGCCCCGCAATGAACTCTGCGCCCATCTCGCCAAAATTCGACCGCCGAACGAGTTGGCAGGGAATGCCTTTGATCGTCACATCCCGGATGGCCATCTCGGGCACATCCTCGAATTTCACGCCGCAAGCCTGTTCGACAATTACTCCCGCTCGCGGCCCCTCGATCGCGAGGCTTCCCATTTGGTCGGTCACATCCTCGATCTTCACCTGCGATCCGATGACGTATTTCTTGAGCAGCACAATGGTTTGTTCCCGCAGCGAAGCGTGCGATAGGACGAGCAGCTTTTCCGGCAGCGCATACACTTCGATCTCGGCCTGTATGCGCCCCTGTGGGTTCAGCAGCAGCGCGAGCGTCCCGTGCCCGGTCTCAAGCGCCTGAATATTGTTCGATGAAATTGCGTGCAGATATTTCACGCGGTCGCGCCCCGTCAGCTCGAGCACAGCGTGCCAGCTTGTGTCGAACAGCGCTACGCTTTCCCGCGCCGCGCCGTACTCGCGTTCGAGGTCGGAGAACGCTTCCGGCAGCGCGACGCCGGAATATTCCCCGATTCGCGCGCCAGCCGCGCGATGCACTTCGATCAGCGGTGTTTCCATAGTCAATGTTCTCTCTCCGCGCCCATGTTATCAGATGCTCGTTGAGGTCGGTCCCGTGCACCGTGTTAACCTACCTTGACCCGCAAGCGCCGCCCACGTATCGTTCTTCCGTCACAATAACGTTCGAAAGTGGCACACCGAGCCATGTTGCGCCGGAGGCATTCTAGATGAATTGTCTGAACTGCGGCACTGAGATGACCAACAACACGGTAGTCACGAAGAAGGACAGGGTTTCCTACGACGTGTGCGAGAAGTGCGGCAGCCTCTGGCTCGACGCCGGCGAGCTGGACAAAATGGCCTTTCGCGTTCAGGGAAGCATCGAATTCTGCGAAGAAAATAAAGACGTTGAGCCAGAGAACCAGCACCTGAAGTGCCCCCGGTGCGGCATTGTTGATCTTGTGAAGGTCAAGTTCCTGGAATCCGATGAAATCTTCCTGCACCACTGCACAAACTGCGGGGGCTTTTGGCTCGATGGTGGGGAGTTGAATTTGATCGACCAAAATCTCGCGAAGACCATGCCCGTGCAAGGCAAGGGTTTTTCCGATTTTGTAAATGACGTTCACGTGCCCTACTGGTTCAAGCGCATCAAGAAAAGCAGCGAGACGGATTCTGATGTGGATGTCCCGCCGGTTAAAGGTGCCGAAAAGTTGAAGGGCACGACGGACAGTTGCCCGGCGTGCGGAAACAGCCTGAATCTCTACTCGATTTCTCGCATGGAGTTCGAAGGCTGCCCCAAATGCAAGGGCCTCTGGCTGGTCAAGGATGAATTGCGCAAATTGAAAAACAGGGTCGACGACGGATCGCTTCGCTGGTTGAACGACGAAGTTGACAACATAGAAAGGACGAGCGTCGTCGCCACCAATCGCCCTTGCGTCAAATGCAAGACCACGAGAATGGTGTCAGTGATTTTCGGTCACTCCTCGGTCGTAATTGATTGGTGTCCGCAGTGCCATGGCGTGTGGCTCGACGGCGGGGAATTCGTGGCCATCAGCGAATATTTGCGACGCGAAGCGATGCACGCGCACACTAAAGACATCGAAAAGCGACTGGTTGAAGACGCGAAGCGTGTTGTGACCGGCGGTCCGGAGAGCAGAGTGAGTGAGTTTCTCGACGCCGAAGCCGATCTTCACGCCCTGATCAATGCCACCATTTTCGAGCATCCAGCTCTATTCAAATTTATCACGGGTATTCCCCGCTACATTTAACGCGTGGCGCGAGTTTCTCCCCGCGGCCTCCGTGTGTTCTATGTGTTAACGTTTAATCTTCCCATGACTCTTGGCGTTTACATCCAGGTTCCGTTCTGCCAGACGCGCTGCACCTACTGCAATTTCCACACGGGTGTGGTCTCCCGCGACCGCTTCGAGCCTTACGCCGACGCCATCTGCCGCGAGATCGAAACCTCCGACCTTTCCGCCGGCCCGACCGTGGACACCGTGTACTTCGGCGGAGGCACGCCCAGCCTTCTCGACCCCGCTCTGCTCACGCGGATTCTCGATAGTCTCCGCCAGGCGAGCGGCTCAGAACTCACGGAAGTCACGCTGGAAGCCGATCCCGAAACCATCACGCGGCAGAAGGCAGCCGCGTGGCTCGCGGCCGGCTTCAATCGCATCAGCCTCGGCGCGCAATCCTTCGACGACCGCGAGCTTAAGGCCGCGGGCCGCATGCATCGCCGCGAGGACATTTATCGCGCCGCGGACTTCCTCCGCGCCGCCGGATTCCGCAATATCAGCATGGACCTCATCGCGGGCCTGGCGCACCAGACGCACGAGTCCTGGGAGGCGTCCGTCGGCCAGCTCCTGCGGATTCTCCCTGAGCACGTTTCGGTGTACATGCTCGAAGTGGACGACGACAGCCGCCTGGGCAAGGAAGTGCTCGCCGGCGGCAGCCGCTATGGCGCGGCTAAGATCCCCGACGACGACGCCATGGCCGATTTCTACGACTATGCCGCCGCGCGCCTCGCCTCTGCTGGCTACGATCACTACGAGATTTCGAATTGGGGTCTGCCCGGCCGCCACTCGCAGCACAACCTGAAATATTGGCGCCGCCAGCCTTACCTCGGCCTCGGCGCAGGCGCCCACTCGTTTGACGGGGGCTCGCGGTGGGCCAACGTTCACGAGCCGGCCCGCTACGTCACGCTAATAGAGCGCGGCGCCTCGGCGCACGAGCAATTCGAGACCGTCGTGCCACCGCAGGCCCTACAGGAGGAGTTTTACCTCGGCCTCCGCCAGCTGGAGGGCATCGACTTCGCCAGGATCGAGCGCGATTACAGCTTCGACCCGCACCTGAGCGACCGCCTCGCCGTTCTCCGTGATCGCATCGACTACCTGCGCTCCAATGGCTTCATCGAAGTGGACGGCTCGCGCCTCCGCATCGCCCCCGACCGCCTCACGGTATCAAACGAAATCTTCGTGCAACTGTTAGGATAGGTAGAATGTTCGGAGAGTATGCACGTCTGCTGGCCGTTGCCCTTCTCTTTGGTACGTTGCTCCCCATCTCGGGCTTGGCGAAGCGAGGACGCGCGCCGGAATCCGCCCGACCTCGTGTTCGCTCAACGATTGAGATCGCTTCTCAAGGGTATTGTCTGGATCCCCGTCAGGATAGTGATAACCCGCGGCTTGGTTCGCTTGGGCTGCTGCTGAATCTGCGAGTCGAGAACATCAGCGACCATCCCATGACCCTGTGCAAGAAATGCATTGAGATGGGCGAGGAGCCGACTTTGTCGTTGGTGAACTCGGACGGCACACCCGGCCAGGTTCGCAACGGCGGGATGAACATCGACATGTTTGGTTACGACCGTCCGGGGAAGTATTCTAACCGCCCCGAGAAGAACTATGTGATTCTCAAACCCGGCGAGAACCTTAATCTTCAGTACCGCGCAGGAATTCTCGTAACCTATCACCCATCAACCATCCCACGAATGGTTCTCAACTCCGGAAACTACTTCCTTGGGATATCGTTCCGAACATGGTGGAGCGAAAAGAGGGACACCTCGAGGGCATTGGCGCGGAAGTGGAGAGCCTATGGGGAACTCTACACCGGTATTTTGACTGCGGAACCATTGCCGATCCGTGTCGATGTTCCAGAGAAACTCGCAGTGTGTCCGCTCAACCGAGGACAGTTGAGTCCGAACTAATTCTCGAGGCCCAATCCGCGGATCTTCGTAAGGAGGGTTTTGTAGGATACGCCAAGCTTTTCCGCTGCCCGTGTCTTGTTCCACTTCGATTCCCGCAGCGCATTCTGAATCTTGAACCGCTCCACATGCGCGACGGCCCGCTGCGACACTTCTTCGAGCGGCCCTTCCCACAAAAACCGTTCCTCGAGCATGCCGTCCGGCAATTCCTCCGCCGTGGGCTTCGCGGCAGGCAATTGCATCGATTCCGAGTCAATTTCCGCGCCGTTCGCCAGAATCGCGGCGCGTTCGATGGCATTCTGCAGTTCGCGGACATTCCCCGGCCACGGATATGTTCGCAGACGCGCGCGCGCGTCCGCAGTCAACACAAGCGCCGGCTTGCGGAACTCGCGCTTGAACCGTTCGAGAAAATGTTCTGCTAGCAGGATCACGTCGTCCCCGCGATCGCGCAGCGGCGGAATCGTGATCGGCACCGCAGAAATGCGGAAATAGAGATCCTCGCGAAATGTCTTGCCCGCAACCGCCGCGTGCAGATCCTTGTTCGTCGCCGTGACGATGCGCACGTTCGCTTCGATTTCCTGCGTTCCGCCGACGCGCTCGAATCTCCGCTCTTCGAGCACGCGCAGTAGCTTGCTCTGAATCGCCAGCGGCAGCTCGCCGATTTCGTCGAGAAACAGCGTGCCGCGGTGCGCTAGTTCGAGCTTGCCCATCTTTCGCGCGCCCGCTCCGGTATACGCCCCGCGCTCGTGTCCGAACAGCTCGTTTTCGACCAGCCCCTCGGGAATCGCCCCGCAGTTCAGCGCCACGAACGGCTGCTCCGCCCGCGGGCTCAGGTGATGGACCGCCCGCGCAAAAAGCTCCTTGCCCGTTCCGCTTTCGCCCAACAGCAAGACGGTCGAATCGGTCGCGGCCACGCGCTGGGTCATGTTGCTCGCGTCCTTCATCGTCGGATGCTCGCCGACGATCCGTGGGAAACCATACCGCGCCGCGTATTCCTCGCGCAGCAGCAGATTCTCGCGCAATAATTCCTGTTGTCGCGCCGCCCGCTCCAACAGCAGCCTCAAATGGTCGAGGTCCACGGGCTTCTGGATGAAATCGAACGCGCCTTCCTTCATCGCCGTCACGGCTTCCTCAACCGATCCGTACGCCGTCATGATGATCACGGGCAGCGTCGGCTCGACGCGCCTCGCCTCGCGCAGCACGTCGATTCCGGAATTGCCGGGAAGTTTCAGATCCGTGAGGACCATCAGGTAGCGCCGCGAGCGGACTTTATCAATCGCGGCCTTTCCATCGGGCGCTTCTTCGATTGTGTAGCCCGCCCGTTCCAGCGCCTTGCGCAGCATGGCGCGCAGCTCGGCTTTATCCTCGACCAGTAGGACGGGCTCCATCGCTTGAAATCTCTACCGCGCCCAACCCGAGTCGCCGCCGGATTTGCGCAATTCGTCCGTGGCGTCGTCAATGGCTTGCTGGTCGGCTTGAATCTGCTTCTGCTTCGCGTCGATGTCCGAGGTCTTCTTATTGATGTCGGCGCGCGTCAAGTCCTGCTGCATGGCCTTGACCGGATCGCTGTAGTTCTGCACGTTGAGCACGCCCAGCTCGCGCTGCATCACGTCCAGATCGGCCTGATCCCGCGCAAGCTTTGCGCGCAAGCTGGCGAATTTTTCCTTCCACGCCCTCTCCCCCGCAGCGGGCTTAGCTGCACCGGCCGCATCCGCGGCGCCTGCGTCTCCATCCTTGGCTGCCTTTGCCGCTCCCACGGTCGAAATCCCGCCCGATGTGGGGAGATTGTCGTTGTCGAAAACTTTCGCCGGCTTTGGCGCATCCTTCTTCGCCTCGCGCGCCTTGCGCGCCGCGTCCGCCAGCGAGTCCTGTTGCGGGGCGGGTGGCTGCGCCGTGGTCGTATTCGTCCCGTCGGACGACTGGGCCTGGCTCTGCTGCCCAGTGGTCTGCTGACACCAGCCGCCGCCTGCAATCGCGACGATCGCCGCTGCCGCCGCCCAAGATAGGATTCTGCGCATGGCTACGCCTCCCGGGACGCGCTCTGAGCCGCGCCCACTACCAGTTTAGATGCGTGCTGCCTGTGAGGGGAATAGCGTCGGCGCGTTCTCCTGCCGCAAAGGTAACCACAGCAGGAATTCGGCTCCGCCGTCGGGACGGTTGCGCGCCTCGATGCTCCCGCCGTGCTGTAGTGCCACTTTCTGCACCACGGCGAGGCCCAGCCCCGTGCCTTCCGACTTCGTCGTGTAGAACGGCAAAAATATCTTTTGCAAGTCGTGGTCGGGAATGCCGGGCCCGTTGTCCGCCACGCAGATGCGCTGCCATTTTCGGCCGCCAAGCTCCTCGAGCGTCCCCGAAATAGTCACGCTGGGCGTTTTTCCGCCCGCGCTTGCGGACTCCGCGCCGTTGCGCGCCAGATTCAGCAGCGCCTGCCGCAGCAGCGCCTCATCACCGGGCAACTCCAGGAACGTTCCATCGTATGCGAATTTGCACTTCGGCAGGGATTCCTGCAGTTCCTCGGCCAGGCGCTCGACCAGCGGCTCCATCGCCACCGTTTCGTAGCAGATTTCCAATGGCTTGGCGAATTTCAGAAATTCCGTCACCACGTGCGTCAGCGCCCGCGTCTGGTCGAGTATCTTCTCCGCCGAGTCGCGCGTATCGCCTGGTTTGGACTCGCTGCGGATCATCTGCGCGTATCCGGAAATCGTCGCCAGCGAATTCTTGAATTCGTGCGCGATGCCCGCCGACATCTCGCCCAGCGCCGCAAGATTTTCCTTCCAGCGAATCTGTTTCTGCAGCGCGGTGAGTTCGGTAAGGTCGCTCATCAGGCACAGCGCGCCGCTCACTTTCCTCTCGGGCATCGTGCGCGGGTCCGAGACATGCCTCCGCACCGCCGCGTGCGCGTGCCGATAGATCGGCGAAATCGTCACGCCCAGCCGCCGCACGTCTCCTTCCGCGGTCAAGTGCTCCACCTCGCCGCGCTGAAACGTTTTCCCGTCCCGCAGGCATGCCGTCAGCATCTGCGCTAGTCCCGATTCTTCGCCCAGAATTTCCTTGTACGACCGGTAGCGCATCGGCCGAAGCCCCAGCGCCTCTTCCGCCGCCGGATTCGACGAGCTGATCGCCCCGGTGGCGCTCACCAGCAGCAACCCGGTCGGCATGTTCCGCGTCACTTCTTCGGTCATGCGTTCCGATTCCTGCGCGCGCTCCTGCGCCAGCACGTGCAGACGCGCCAACTCCTTTTCCTGCGTGCGCAGCTTCTCGATCACGCCCTGCATGGACGCGGCCATGAACGCCGACGCATTATCCGTGTCCGGCTTCGCGCCCTGCCAATCGTTTCGCGGCGCCGCGGACTCGCGGCGCACAAATTTCCGCACCATCATAACGAGCGCCAGCAGCGCTCCGACCAGCAGCACCAGCATCACGGCCGCATCGGCCATGCCCACCGGCGAAATTGGAGGATGCGCAATCGGCGGCACGTTCATCGCCCGCTCTCTCCTCGACGGATTTCCGTTCGCGCGCCCATCAGCGCACCATCATCAGCGACAGATACCAATTCACCAGCGGCGTGCCGAAGAACATCACCAGCACCGCCGCCATCCCCAGAAAACTTCCGAACGGCAGCTCGTAGTCCGATTCCTTCCGCCGCGCCATCATGAACGCCAGCCCCAGCACGCTTCCGAGCACCGACCCCGCCAAAATCGTCAGCAGCGTCCTTTTCAATCCGAGAAACGCCCCGGCCATCAGCATCATCTTCACGTCTCCGAGCCCCATCCCTTCGCGCCCTCGCAGCCGGAAATACGTCTCCGCCACCAGCCACAGCAGCCCGCTCCCGAACGCCGCGCCCAGCAACGCATCCGCCAGCGAGATCACCGGCGCCGGGGGAGGGAAGTCGAATACGCGATTCGCGATCCACAGCGCGCCCCCGTCCGACGGCTTCGTCACCAGGCTCAGCAGCAATCCCGCCGCAAATCCGGAATAGTTCACCACATCCGGCAGGATTCTCTCGCGCATGTCCGTGAACACCAGCACGATCATCAGCGCCGAAAAAATCGCCCACTTCAAGGCCTCGGTCGTCGGCCCGAACGCGTAGTAGCATGCCCAGAAAAGCACCGCCGTCAGCAGCTCGACCACGGGATACATCCACGAGATTCTTGTCTTGCATGCGCGGCACTTCCCGCCGAGCAGCATCCAGCTCACCACCGGAATATTGTCCCACGGACGAATCGCGGCACCGCATTTCGTGCACGCCGATGCGGGCATCACGATGGACTTCCCACCCGGGATGCGCACGATGCAGACGTTCAGGAAGCTGCCAATGATCAGCCCGAAAACGAACGCGAATATGCCAATGAGCGTAGAGGGCGCCACAATTGGATTTTGCCACATCGCCCCGCGCCTGCGCCCGCGCCCCCACGCAGCGGTGCCCCAACCGCTAACGCGCTCCCGCCCCTTGCGCGGTCGGCTTTGGTGTTAGTAGGGGCACGGTCCGCCAATAATTCAGGGTGGATGCCCGGCGCAGTTGCACTCGTAGCGCCGGTGTCCCGCCGGCTCTTCGCTTTTCTCCGTGTCCTCCATCCGGTCTCGGTGTCCTCTGTGTCAAATCTTTGGGTTTTTGACTTTGCTGCTTTCTGGGTCCCTACCGCGATTCACCCGAATTTGCGGCTATACTTCCCTGATGCCGCGCTCGAAAACGTCTCCTCCACTCCACATTCACCCCGGCACGGCCCGCGACATCCCCGCGATGCTCTCCCTGATCCGCGGCCTCGCAAAATACGAGCGCCTCGCGCCCTACTGCCGCGTCAACGCCAAACGTTTTCGCCGCGACGGCTTCGGCCGCCACCGCTACTTCGAGACGCTGCTCTGCACGCGCGCGGGCCGTCCGATTGGCGTTGCCGTCTACTACTTCGCGTATTCCACTTTCGCGTGCGAACCGGTGCTCTTCATCGAGGATCTTTTCGTCCTGCTCGAAGAGCGCGGAACCGGCGCCGGCAAGGCGATGATGTCCGCTCTCGCTCGTATCGCCGTCCGAAAGGGGTGTGGGCAGATGGAGTGGATCGTCCTCGGCTGGAACGCCCCGGCAATTCGCTTCTATGCCCGCCTCGGCGCCCGCCTCGACAAAACCTGGGTCCTCACCCGTCTTGCGCATAAGCACATCCGCAGACTAGCCTGCCCCCGCGCATAACCGGCCACGTTGCCGCCCGCTCTTCGTGGTTGTAGGAGCGTAGTCCGCCGCGGCGGGCCACGCCCGGCACAGTTCCTTGGCGTCAGGTTGTCCATCCGCCTCGCTGATCCTGATCTTCCTTTCGACTCTCAAATCCCATCCTTCTGCTCTTTCCAGCCAGCGTGTCCACTTGAACGTTTACTGTACCTTCGTCCAGTCGCGCCGCCTTACGCATCGTGCCAGTCTGGAATCGCAGTATCGAAGTGACGGAATTGAGATTGGAAGCGACAAGCGCGAAGCGAACGCCAAGCCGGCAGCCACGGGTGATCGCGCGCACAATGGATGCGCCTGAACCCGCGACGGTGTCACCTTGCGCCTCATCCCTCGGCCCTAATCTCTCGTCCCCCGCCCCCCACTGGGCGTGTACGCAGACCTGCGGGTACCTATGATTTTCTTAATCGAAAAAATGAAATATTAGATATGCTTGAAAACCCGGATAAACACGCATGTGAACATGGTTCTAATCGAGAATTTTCGAAGGTAGGGCCTATTTTGCCGCTCGGACTGAAATCCCGAAAATGGGAGGAATTTCGCCTGCCGGCGAGCAAGAGTTTCAGTCCCCAGCCGCGTAAGGTATATTTAGATTCTCGCCCCATGCCATCCTGGTACGAAAGAAGAGTCCGCCGCTACGAGCAGATGCGCTTTGACCAAGAGCCGAAGCGCCGCACGCTTCCGTTCGCGTGGGGCGTCGAGCACATCGGCGGCGATGCCGCTGACCCGAATCCCAGAAAATTCTTCGACCGCTACGTCGCCGATGCCGTCGCCCGCAGCCACGATTGGTACGCCGTCGCGCCCGCCACCGACTACGCGCTCGCGGACAACGTCCTCACCTTCACCAGCGCCATCGCTTCGCCCTGGCCCGCCAACAATCGAGTCCACGCACAATTTTTCCCCACTCGCCATTCGCAAAACGGAACGCGCGGCCCCGCCGTCGTCGTCCTCGCGCAGTGGAACGCGCGCTGGGATGAGCAGCAGAACGTCTGCCTCTGGCTAAACAAACTGGGCCTTACGGCGGTCAAGATGAGCCTGCCGTATCACGATCGCCGGGCGATCCCCGATCATCCGCGCGCCGACCATCTCGTTGGCCCGAACATCGGCCTCACCATGCAGGCGGGCCGCCAGGCCGTCCTCGACGTTCGCCGCACGCTGCGCTGGCTCGAGCAGCAGGGCTACGGCCCGCTCGGCATCCTGGGCACGAGCATCGGCTCCGCCATCGGATTTATCACCATGTGTCACGAGCCGGCGGTCGAGGCGGCCGCGTTCCTGCACGCTTCGACGTATTTCGGCGACGTTGTCGCCACCGGCCTCACGACCAAAACCGTCTGGGAGCCGATCGCCGCCGCCGGAGTCTCGCACGGCGATCTTCGCCACTTCTGGTCGCCGATCAGTCCGTTTCCATACATCGCGCGACTCCCCGAAGCGAAGAAGAAACTTCTCCTCATCACCGCGCGCTACGACCCCACGTTCTGGCCCGAATACACCCACGCGCTTCTCGCAAAGCTACGCCTCGAGCGCGTGCATTTCGAGGGGATGGATCTTCCGTGCGGGCACTACTCGCTGGGTGTGAAACCCTTCAGCTATATCGCCGGCCACCGCTTCGGCAAATTCCTGCAAAAGTCGCTAAGGTAGAGAAGACTCAGAGCCTTCTCTGTGGTCTCGGTGTCTTCTCTGTGGACTCTGTGTTCCTGTTCCGTTTTTGACGTTGCTCTTCTCTGCGTCCTCTGCGTCTCTGCGGTGGATGTTTCCTTCTTTTATTGCTGTTACCGAAGCATCGCCGCAAACGATCCTTTCGCCACCGCGCCCGCAACCGCCTCAATATCCGGCGCAAGCGAGCGGTCCGCATCTACGGCCGGCGAAAGCGACCGCACGATGTCGTACGCTTTGCGCGTCTCCGGCCCGGTCCGCAGCGGCGCCAGCAAATCGATCCCCTGGCATGCCGCCAGCAATTCGATCGCAAGAATATTCTTCAGATTGGCGAGCATCGGCTCGAGCCGCCGCGCTGCGCCCATGCCCATCGAGACGTAATCTTCCTGGTTCGCGGACGTGGGAATTGAATCCACGGAATGCGGAGCGGCGAGCGGTTTCATTTCGCTCGCGAGCGCCGCGGCCGTGACCTGCAAAATCATGAAGCCGGAATTCAGCCCGGCATGGCGAACCAAGAACGCCGGCAACTGGCTGGTCTGCGGATTGGTCATCTGCTCGATGCGCCGCTCGGAAATTCCGCCGAGCGTGGCGAGCGCGACGGCCATTTGATCGGCGGCCATCGCCAGAGGCTGGCCGTGAAAATTGCCGCCGCTGATCACTTCCCCAGGACCGGCGCTGGAATCAGCAAAGACGAGCGGATTGTCCGTGGCGCTGTTGAGTTCGATAGCGAGTGTCGCGCGGATTTGAGCGAGCGCGTCGCGCACCGCTCCGTGAACTTGCGGCGCGCAGCGCAGGCTGTAGGGGTCCTGCACGCGCGGGTCCTTGTCAGGCGAGCGGTGTGACTCGCGGATTTCGCTGCCGCGATTCAGCCGCTGGATGTTGCGCGCGGTGATCGCGTGCCCCGCGTGCGGCCGTACTCGGGCGATGCGCGCATCGAACGCCGCCGGGCTGCCGCGCAGCGCGTCAAGCGACAGCGCCGCGGCGACGTCCGCCGTGTCCACCGCGATTTCTGCTTCGCGCAAGGCGAGCGCCGCGAGCGCGAGCATGGCTTGGGTGCCGTTGAGAAGCGCGAGGCCTTCTTTCGCTTCGAGCACGAGCGGCGCGATTCCTGCGGCGCGCATCGCTTCCGCCCCCGGCATCGTGCGGCCCTGGAAAATCGCGCGGCCCTCGCCGATCGCCACCTGCGCGAGATGCGCGAGCGGCGCGAGATCGCCCGACGCGCCGACGGAGCCTTGCGAGGGAATCACGGGATGCACGCCGCGATTGAGCATCGCGACAAGCGTTTCCGCGACCACGGGCCGGACGCCGGAAAATCCCTTGGCGATGGCGTTGGCCCGCAGCGCGAGCATCGCGCGCACCGCGTGTTCGCTAGGCGGCGCGCCGACGCCGCAGGCGTGACTGCGCACAAGATTGAGCTGGAGCTGGCGGATTTCGTCGCGCGAGACACGCGTCGAAGCCATCTTGCCGAAGCCGGTGTTCACGCCGTACACCGCGGTGCCGGCCTCAACCAGCCGCTCGATCACGGCGCGGGACGCGTTCATTCGTTCGCGCGCCGCCGGTGGAATTTCTGCCTTGGCGCCGTCGAAGGCGACGCTGTAGAGGTTCTCCAGCGTCAGGCGCTCGCCGTCGATGGCGATGCGGCTCATGTTTTCACGCCTGTGCCGATCACGATTTCGAGCGGCATGGTTATGACTTTGCCGTCGGAAAGTTTTCGCAAGCCTGCGAAAATCTCGGCCTCGGCTTTGGCGCGCGTTTCGGGCGTGAGCTTCGCGATCAGCGGACGAAACGGCGCGGCGACCTCGGTGAACTGTTGCCAGTAATCCTCCGGAGTTCCTTCCCAGCGCGCGGTGACGGTCCGCACTTCTTCGCGCACGTCCGCGAATCCCGCGGCCTTGAGCCGGCTTTCGAGCAGGCCGCGCTCGCCTAACATGAAGGCATGCGGCGCGTCGGGATCGGGCGTCGGCGCCTCGACGTACTTCATCAATACGCCGATCGTGGCTCCTAGAAACGGCTGCTCGCGCTTGCCCCATACGACGAACGAGACGCGGCCACCAGGCTTCAAGACTCGCCGGCATTCGCGAAACGCTTTCACCTGCTCCGGAAAAAACATGACGCCGAATCGGCAGGAGACGACATCGAACGACGCGTCCGGAAAGGGAAGCGCCTCGACATCCGCCACGCGGAATTCCATGTTCCGGAGGCCCTTTGATTTCGCCATCTCTTCCGCGAGGCCGATCATTCCCGGTCCGAGATCGGTTGCGACGACATGGCCGGACGGACCAACGGCCTCCGCAATCGAAAGCGCGGGATCGCCCACGCCGCTGGCGAGATCGAGGACCCACATTCCCGGGCGAAGTTGCGCGGCTTCGAGGACCGCGGCGGTGGCGCCGCGAGTGAATGCGGAGAGCGGCCCTTGCCACTTGCGCCAAGCCGCTACGGTTTGTTCGGCGGTCCACTCCTCGCGGAGTGTTTCGCGGAATCTTTCGATTTTGGCAGGATCGGGTGCGCTCATGGGTGACCTTTCTAGGCAGAGTTGGACTTTCCGTCGGAATGCGCGGAGCCATCCGAGTGGCCGGGCGAAAAATACTTGCGGTACTTTTCCGGCATCGATTTCGGGCGGCCCAGATGATCGCAAATCACGTGCGTTGTTTCGCCGGTGGCGGGCAGTTCGTCGGACGGCTGTCGAAGAACTTCGTAGGCGAACCGCATGGTGCGCTTATCGAAACGCGTGACGCGCGTGCGCACGACTAGGATGTCGTCGAATCTCGCCGGGCGCTTGTAGCGACAGGAAGCTTCGGCGACCACAATTAACGTGTCGTCCTCACTTTCCATCTGCTTGTATTCGAAACCGAGATGGCGGCAAAGCTCGACGCGCCCGACCTCAAACCATATGAAATAGTTGGCGTGATAGACGACGCCCATCTGGTCGGTCTCGGCGTAACGCACTCGGACGGTGGCGTCGGCGAAATCCTTCACAGGCGTTTACTGTTTGCCCCATTTGGGCGCGCGCTTTTCGAGAAACGCGGAAACGCCTTCGCGGAAATCGGGGGTCGCGCGAATGTCGGCATTCGCCTCGACGGCCGCTTCGAGCTCGGCGCGGATGGCGGAGTCTTCAAAACTCAGCATGAATTTCTTCGTGCGCGCGACAGCTGTGGGGCTGACGGCCAGCAAGGCAGCCGCGAGTTCACGCGCGCGGTCCATCAGCTTTTCGGCGGGGACGATTTCTGTGACGAGGCCCATGCGAAATGCTTCGGCCGCGTCAATGATCCTGCCGGTCAGCAGAAGATCGCGCGCGTGGCGGTCGGCGATCTGGTGGCGGAGGAAGATGGCGACCATTGCGGGCATGAATCCGAGCCTGACCTCGCTGTACCCAAATTTGGCTTCGGGAACGGCGAGCGTGAAATCCGCGAGAGTGGCGATCCCGCATCCGCCGGCGACCGCGGCGCCGTTCACGGCGGCGATGACCGGCTTGGGAAAGCTGTACAGGCGATAAAACATCTTCGAGATTCGCCGCGCGTCCTCCATGTTCTTCTGTTGCGACTGCTTGGCGACAACCTGTAGTTCATCCAGGTCCATCCCGGCGCAGAAGGATTTGCCCGAACCCGTGACGATGACGACTCGCGCGGGTCCTTCGTCCGCCTGCTGGAGCGCGCGAAGAAGATCGACGACCATCTGCGAGGAGATGGCATTGCGCTTCTCGGGCACGGTCAGGGCGATGGTAGCGATTCCGTTTTCGCACTGATAGGTCAGTGTTGGATAGCCCACGATTCGAGCCCTCTTGTAGCCACAGATGAACACAGATAAACACTGATGGACAGAAAAATCAAAAACATCCACAGCACCCTTCGTCCGCCCACGGCGGACTCAGGGCAGGGAGACGCATAGAAAGAACTAACTGAATCTCAAAAGCGAAATGCTTGGCATTGATTTTGAAAATCATATTCAGTGTCTCAGTGCCTCTGTGTTTCCGTGGCTAGTTTGGTTTAGCCGGTTCGGGTTGATGCGCGTACTTTTCGCGCAGCTCGCCGGTGATCGCGCACGCGATGGCGAGCGATTTCGCGTCAATGCCGGTCGAAACGCCGCGCGCGGCAAGCGTCGTCAACACCGTCTCGGTGGGAATGTTGCCCACGAGCCGGTCACCGGCAAACGGACAGCCGCCAAGCCCGGTGAGCGCGCCGTCGAACCGCCGGCAGCCAGCCTCGTAGGCGGCAAGGACTTTGGCGGCCGCGCCGTCCGGACGGCTGTGCAAGTGCACGCCGATCTCCAGGCCCGCGACGCAATCTTTCACGGTGCTATAGAGGTGCGCGACATCTTCAGGCGACGCCGTGCCGACCGTGTCCGCGAGCGAGACAGTCCGCACGCCCACGTCCTTGAGCCACACCAGCGCGTCCTCGACGATTTCCGTGCCCCAAGGCTCGTCGTACGGGTTACCGAACGCCATGGAGATATACACAACCAGCTTGCGCCCGGCGGCCTTTGTTCGACGCTGAAGTTGTCCGACCAGATTGCGCGATTCCAGTTTCGACATGTTCGCATTGGCGCGGCGGAAATAGGCCGAGATCGAATAGGGATATCCGATCGTGGTCACGCCAGGCGCTGCGAGGGCGCGTTCCAGGCCCTGCTCATTGACGACGATGCCGATGATTTCCGGCGCTTCGCCCGACGGCAGCTTGACTTGGCCGAGCTCCTGCATGACCGTTTCGCTATCGGCCATCTGCGGCACGTGCTTCGGGGATACGAAACTGACGGCGTCGATGTGTGAAAAGCCGAGCGAGACGAGGCGTTTCAGGTATTCCACCTTCGTGTCGGTGGGAATAATTTCGGTGAGACCCTGCCAGGCGTCTCGCGGGCATTCGACGATGGTGACTGCCGATGGGGACATGTTTACGAACTCCAAGGGTTCCGGTAAATATGCGACGCGTACCACTCGAACAAAACGGCTGCGACTGCGGCAATGCCCATCAGCCATACAAACGCCAACGGAATTTTTCGCCGCACGACGCCGGCGACCGTCATGGCAAACGCCAAAGCGGCTCCAGCGGCTCCCAGATAGAAAGAAACCTCGTAGACGAACCAAAGCGCGGAAACAAAGTAAAATGTTCGGTGAACGAGCGCGTATGAGGTGAAGAATGCGAGCACGGACGGCGCGACGAACAGCAGCGTAAACGCCAGCATCCCGGGGCCACCCAGCTTGCGCGGCTGCAGAATGGTCTCCATCTATGTCTGCAAAACGCCGGTTTTGAACTCGGCGACGTGCGGATTCAGCGCCGCGGACTCAAGCGCTTCGATCAAAGCCTCGCGCGTGTGCGCAGGATCAATGATGGCGTCCACCCAGAGCCGCGCGGCGGCGTAGCGGGCGTCGGTCTGGCGTTCGTAGGTCGAGCGGATAGATTCGTACAACTCTTTCTTGTCCTTTTCGGTGAGCTTCTTTCCTTCGCGCTCGAGCTGCTTGATCCTGAGCTCGACGAGAGTGCCGGCGGCCGATTCACCGCTCATCACGGCGTAGCGCGCCAGGGGCCAGGCGAAAATAAATCGTGGATCGTAGGCTTTTCCGCACATGGCGTAGTGGCCCGCGCCAAAGGTGCCGCCACAGATCACGACGATTTTCGGCACCACGCTATTGGCTACGGCGTTGACCATTTTTGCGCCCGCGCGGATGATTCCGCTCCATTCCGCTTCCTTGCCCACCATGAAGCCGTTCACGTCATGCAGGAAAATCAGCGGGACAAGGTTTTGGTTGCAGTCGAGGATAAAGCGCGCGGCTTTGTCCGCTGACTCCGTGTAAATCACGCCGCCGAACTCGATACGCTTTTCACCAGTGCCGGGAATCGTGATATTGACGCTCTTCTTTTGGTTCGCGACGATGCCGACGGCCCAGCCGCCGATGCGCGCGTAGCCGCACAGAAGCGTCTGGCCACGCTCGGCGCGATATTCCTCGAATTCGCCCGCGTCCACGATGCGCGCGATCACTTCGCGCATGTCGTACTGCTTTGACGAATCGCCCGCGACGATTCCGTAGATGTCTTCCGCGAAATACGCAGGCGGCTTCAAAGGCTTGTGATCGAAGGGCGCGCCGGGCGGGTGGCCCATTTTGTCGACCAGCGCGCGAATGCGACGGAGACAGGAGTCGTCGTCGGGCTCGCGAAAGTCAACGGTGCCGCTGGTCTGCGCGTGCATCTTGGCTCCGCCGAGATCCTCGAGCGAGGTTTTCTGGCCGATGGCCGTTTGCACCAGCGCAGGGCCCGCGAGGAAAAGTCCGCTGCCCTCGGTGATCAGAATGTGATCGCACATCACGGGCAGATACGCTCCGCCGGCAACACAGAGACCCATAATCGCGGCGATCTGCGGAATACCCATGGCGCTCATGACGGCGTTGTTGCGAAACACGCGGCCGAAATCGTCCGTGTCCGGGAAGACGTCCTCTTGCAGCGGAAGAAAAACGCCGCCGGAATCGACGAGATAGATCGTAGGGATGTGATTCTCGATGGCAATGTTTTGCGCGCGAATCACTTTCTTCGCGGTCATGGGGAAAAAGGCGCCGGCTTTCACGGTAGCGTCGTTGGCGATGATCATCAGTCGCCGGCCCTCGACGCGGCCGAGGCCAGTGATCGTGCCCGCGGCGGGCGCCCCGCCCCATTCCTGATACATCTCGTGGGCGGCATAGATGCCCAACTCGAAGAATTCCGTCTTGGGGTCAATCAGCTTGGCGACGCGTTCGCGGGCGGTGAGCCGGTTCTTCTTGTGCTGGCCCTCAATGGCCTTCGCGCCGCCGCCCTGGCGGATCTTTTCTTCCTCGTTCTTGATTTGCGTGAGGCGGTCCACCATCGCGCGGCTGTTCTGTTGGAACGCCGTGGCCTTGCGATCCAGGTGAGTTTCGATGACCGGTTCCTTCACTCGAAGTCCCTTTTGGCGCGGCGCGGAGTGCGTCAAGCGCCTCGCGGCGCCGCGGCAACGCGCTGGCGGATGAAGTCTACAATGGCTTGGGTCGTGGTCCCCGGAAGAAAAACTTCGGCGATGCCTATTTTCTTGAGGTCGGCAATGTCGGCTTCGGGGATGATGCCGCCGATCAAGACGGTGACGTCGGTCATGCCCTTGGCATGCAGGAGTTCCATCAGGCGGGCGCAGAGCGTGTTGTGCGCGCCGGAAAGGATCGAGAGGCCGATGACGTCAACGTCTTCCTGCACGGCGGCCGAGGCGATCATTTCGGGCGTCTGGCGCAGGCCCGTGTAGATCACTTCCATACCGGCGTCGCGGAGCGCGCGGGCGATCACTTTGGCGCCGCGGTCGTGGCCGTCGAGGCCGGGCTTGGCGATCAGGACGCGTATCTTCTTCTCAGGCATTTGGTGGCGGTGTCTCTGTGGACTCTGTGCCTTCTCAGTGGTCTCTGTGTTGCAGCTTTTCGTGCTTTGCAATCAGAGAGCGTATCGGCGAATACCGTCTTTGAGTATCGGCACATTGAAGTTTATCAACAGGCCAAGCCCGCAGCCCGAGAGTCTCAAATAAGTTAGCACGATTGCCTCGTGAACCGGAGCGAAGCACTCGACCGCTTTCAATTCGACTACTACTTTGCCATCGACGAGAAAATCCAAGCGATAGCCGCATTCAAGCTTCACGTCTTTGTAGATCACCGGCGCGGGCTTCTGCCGCTCGAACGCAATTCGGCGAAGGACAAATTCTCGGGCCAGGCATTCTTCGTAGGCGGATTCGAGTAGTCCCGGACCGAGGAGTCGGTGAACCTCGATAGCGGCGCCGATGATTGCGTGGGTGAGGTCGTTGTCGGGCATGAGGTACGTCCGGAAGGGGAATTTAACACAGAGTTCACAGAGACGGCACAGAGACCACAGAGGTAGCGCAAAGGCAAGACCTGAAACCTGAAACCTGAAACCTGAAACCTGAAACCTGAAACCTGAAACCCTTTCGCGGCTACGTGATGGCGACTTCCTGGTAGACGCCGAAGGGTTGGCGGAGGGCGTCGCAGATTTCGCCGAGCGTGGCGTAGGCTTTCACGGCATCGAAGAGGTGAGGCATCAGATTATCCGTGCCGGCGGCGGCGTGGCGGAGTGAATTCAGGCGGCGATCGACTTCGGCATTCGAGCGATCGGCGCGCAATTTCCGCAAGCGATCGGACTGGCTGCGGGCGACCGTTTCGTCAATGTGCAACGTTTCGATCGGTTTTTCGACCACGACGTAATCGTTCACGCCGACGATGATTTTTTCCTTGCGATCGATGGCCACCTGATAGCGATAGGCCGCGTCGGCGATTTCGCGCTGTGGGAAGCCGCGCTCGATGGCCGCGACCATTCCGCCGAGGGCGTCGATTGTCTCGATGTAATCGCGCGCGCCGCGCTCGACTTCGTTCGTCAGGGTTTCGACGAAATAGGAGCCGCCGAACGGGTCGGCCGTGTTCGTGACGCCGCTTTCGTGCGCGATGATCTGCTGGGTGCGCAGGGCGATGGTGGCGGCGGATTCGGTGGGCAGCGCCCACGCTTCGTCGAGCGAATTGGTGTGCAGGGATTGCGTGCCGCCGAGGACGGCTGCGAGCGCCTGCACGGCGGTGCGCACGACGTTGTTGTAGGGCTGCTGCGCGGTGAGAGAACAGCCGGCCGTCTGCGCGTGAAACCGCAGAGCCCACGAGCGGGGATTCTTCGCGCCGAAGCGCTCGCGCATCACGCTCTGCCAGATGCGGCGCGCGGCCCGGTACTTGGCGATCTCCTCGAAGAAATCGTTGTGCGCGTTGAAGAAAAACGAAAGCCGGGGCGCAAAATCGTCCACCTGCATCCCGCGGCGGAGGCAATGCTCGACGTACTCGATGCCGTCGCGCAGCGTGAACGCGAGTTCCTGTATCGCGGTCGAGCCGGCCTCGCGAATGTGGTAGCCGCTGATCGAAATCGGATTGAACTTCGGAATGTGCTTGGCGCCGAATTCGATCGTGTCGGTGACGATGCGCAGCGAAGGCCCGGGCGGGTAGATGTACTCCTTCTGCGCGATGTATTCCTTGAGGATATCGTTTTGCAGCGTGCCCGAGATTGTGCGCCAGTCGGCGCCCTGTTTCTCGGCGACGGCGAGATACATCGCCCAGATGGGCGCGGCGGGCGAGTTGATCGTCATCGAGGTGGTGACGTCGGCGAGCGGAATATGATCGAAGAGCGCTTCCATGTCAGCGAGCGAACTGATGGCCACGCCGCACTTGCCAACTTCGCCCTCGGCGAGCGGGTGGTCGGAGTCGTAGCCCATGAGCGTAGGCAAATCGAAGGCGACGGAAATGCCTGTCTGGCCCTTCGAGAGGAGGTAACGGAAGCGGCGGTTGGTATCGTCCGCGGAGCCGAAGCCCGCGAACTGGCGCATGGTCCAACGGCGCTCGCGGTACATCGCCGGGTGAATGCCGCGCGTGTAAGGCGGCGCTCCGGGATCGCCGAGGTCGCGATCCGGATTCCAATTGGCGAGGTCGGCGTCGGTGTAAAGGCGCCGGATGGGATAGCTCGAGACGGTCGTGAAATCGGCGACGCGGTCGGGAGATTTTGCGAGCGCGGGCTTCAGCGTGTTTTCTTCCCACGCGCTCTCGGAGGGTGACGGTTTTCGCGAAGCTTTGAAAGCGGGGACGGAAGCAGTTTTCCGCGCTTTCTTATCCGTCACGCGTCACCCCTCGATGTTATCTGTGGCCGGCCTGAGCGTCCGCGTCCGGCGTGCCGGGAATATTCGGGACGCCCGAGACGGCACCCTTGAGAGCGTCGGCCACGCTGATGTTGTTGACTTCGAGCGTGCGGCCGACGGCTTGATTGAAGGCTACCGCAGCCTCGATCAAATTGATACGCGCGCGGAGTTCGGTGCCTTTGGCGGTGGTCAGGTCGCGGGAACGCAATACGACGTTGTAGCTGGTGGACGAACCGAGCTGATACTTTTTCTCCTCGTCGTCCAGAGTCTGCTGCGCCAGGCTGCGCGCCTTTTCCGCGGCAGCAACCTGCCCGCGGCCCTGCGTGAGCGCGATCTGGGCGTTGCGCACGCTGAGGAAGATGCTGTTCTGCAGGCGGCGGTACGAAACATCCTGCTCCCGTTCATTCAATAGCGCCGTCGCGTTGGCCGACTGCGCTGCGCGATTGCGGATCGGAAGGGTGAGGTTGATACCGCCCTCGAAGGTCGGAAACTTGCTGTGGAAGAGTTGATCCCAACTATCACTTAAACCAGTTGAGATCGGCGTACCGGGGGTGCTTACTGGAGTTCCCACGAACCCCGTAGGCAACGTGCCTGGGGGGATTATGCCGCCCGTTCCGGCTGTACCAAAAACTTCGCCGGTTACGGCGAACGCGCCGGTCAGCACCTTCGGCGTGGCGACTCCATCGAGACCCGTCGAGTTGTAGAGTCCGAAGAGGTTTACCGTCGGCAGCAGCAGATTCTTCGTTGCCTTTACTTCAACCGCCGCGTTCTTCAGGTTCAGGTCGGCTTGCAGAAGCTCGGGCCGCTTCTGCCAGGCTTCCTTCACGGCATCCTGGATGGAGATGTTTTCAGTCACGTCCGGCGGCAGGATGGGCGTGGTGGGAATGATTTCGACGCTGGCGAGTGGGCCGCTGAGCGGGTCCTTGGTGATGGCGTTCATCAGAATGGTTTCGTCCTGCAATTGGACGGTCTGCGCGACGATCAGATTCTGCTGGTCTGTGGCGAGCTGCGATTCCGCGGTGAGAACGTCCAGCGGAGCCATGGTGCCAATTTCCAGCTGCTTCTTGTTGTCCTCGTAAAGTTTCTGGGACACGCCGACGGCGGCCTGCTCGACTTTCACGTTCTCGCGGGCGTAGACAAGTTCCCAGTAGTCGTTCGCGACCGCCGCGATGGTGGTCATCACCTGCTGGGCGAATTGCGATTCGCCGACTTTCAGCGTGTTCTTCGCCTCGATGATGTAGCGGTCGTTGATCGTTCGCCCGAAGCCATTCAGGAGCGGTTGAATGAGTTCAACCTGCATGCTGGTTTGCACGGACGGGTTAAAGGAGTTGAACGCGGAGGTGGTGGACGAGCGCGTATTGTCGAACGTCACCTGGAGCTGAGTGCCCGGCTCGAATCCTTGCGTATAGGCGAAATTCGCAACCGTAGAATGCTGGATGATGTCGTTGATGGCCGATCCGGCGCTGACGCCGGCGAAAAACGGGTTATTGACCGGAACCGTCTGCTCTTCCAGGCTGAGGGTCGAAGTGACCGAAGGATCGAAGACCGTCTTACCGTTGACGCCTGATTTTGCCAGCAGCAGGCTGGCCTGATTGAGCCAGGGCGTATAGCGCTGGACGGCGATGTCGAGGTTGTTTTCGAGCGCGAGCGAAATGGCGTCGTCCAGGCTGAGCACGAGCTTGCCGTTGTCAATCAACTGGCCGATGCGCGGCGAATTGGTCAAGATGGGCTGCGGCGTGTTCATCGGCACGTACGGCGCGAACACGTTCGGGAACCACTGCGGCCCATTCGAGTAGTTCGGTCCCGTGGACAGGTCTAGTTTGCGGGCCGGGGGCGGAGTCACAGGTGCCGCCGGTGCCGGAGCCTGCACCGTTGGAGCGGGCGTTGTCTGAGCAGGCGCGTCCTGCGCTTGTACGAGTACCGGCGAGAGAGCCAGGGACGCCGCCGTCAACAGAGCCATCGCCGCATGCGTTAACCTTCCACTCATCGTGTTTGTCCTCTCAAGATATCAGGCCTTCGGAGACGTGTGCACAACCCCAATGTATTGAAACGTGCGGGGGGCACAATTTGTTTCAGAAAGAATCCAGTCATAGGGCACCGCAGCAATGCTTGTTCCCGTGCCATTGGACGTACAGGAGGGAACTCGGGCGCTCCAAAAAGTTCATTCCGCGATACTTCCGGCACATTCGAACCGGCGAACGCATAAGTCTAGCACACCCTCGCGGGGCGGCGATTGGCGCTGCGGTGAAACTTTCGGTTCCGCGCGCTCGTTGACACTGGAGGAAGCGAGGAACTAACATGGCGCAGCCGGTTAAACCGCTCATGCCCTCACCCTGGTTACCTAAACGCGCTCGGCAACGGATGTGCGCGATTCTGCTGCTCTCCGGCGTCGCCATCGCCCTGAGTTTCTCGGCCGGCAATGCCCGCGCGCAATCCGCCGACCAGGTAGCCGTTCAGGTCAAGGCCACCGGGTATGTTACGGATCTGGCGGGAGTTTTGAGCCAGGGTGGGCGCGACGAGCTCACGTCGCTGTGTACGGAAGTCAGCCAGAAAACCCAAGCGGAGATCGCAGTCGTCACGATTAAGTCGCTCGGCGGCGGGCCAATCGAAGACTATTCGCACGACCTTGCCGAGCGAATTGGTCTTGGCCCGAAGGGTGCGGGCCGTGGCGTCCTGATTCTTTTCGCCACGGACGATCACAAAGACCGCGTCGAAGTAGGGTACGCGCTGGAGTCAATTCTGCCCGACGGGAAGGTCGGTGGTTTCCTGCGCGAAGCCACGCCCGATTTGCGCGCCAACAACTACGACGCTGCGCTCTATCTGGTGACGCGGAGAGTCGCGGATGTGATTGCCACGGACAAGGGCGTGACGCTGACGGGCGCTTCTCCCTCGCGCCGCGAGGAAGAAAGAGGTGCCCCTCGGATCCCTCCGTTCGCCATATTCATGATTGTCATCTTTGTTTTTTACGTGATACGAGCCATGAGTAGCGGCGCCGGGCCTCGCGGGCGGGGAGGGATGGGTAGCGGATGGTGGATCTGGCCCCTGATCGGCGGAAGCATGGGTGGTGGCGGGCGGGGCGGTGGAGGCGGTTTCGGAGGTGGGGGCGGTGGAGGTTTCGGTGGATTCGGGGGCGGTGGGTTTGGCGGAGGCGGTGGCTTTGGGGGCGGCGGAGCTAGCGGCGGCTGGTGACATGGTAGCAATTGATCGCGTTTGTTACGCGGCGAGGTGGTTCAAGGCATGGAAACGAAACTGAGCGAATTGGTGGCGCGGCTGAAATCGGCGGCAGGCGAGAATTTGAAGGCCGTGGTGCTTTACGGCTCGGGCGCGACTGCGGAGTTTCAGGGGCAGCACTCCGACCTGAACATCCTGTGCGTGGTGGATCGCGCGACGGTTCCCGAACTCGAGCGCCTTCACGGAGTCGCGGAATGGTGGATGGGCCAGCGCAATCCCGCGCCGCAGATTCTGACGCTCGACGAACTGGAGCGGTCGGCGGACGTGTTTGCGATCGAGCTGTTCGATATGAAGCGGCATCACCGGATGCTATTCGGCGCGGATTTTCTGGAGCAGATGGAGGTGCCTATGAAGCTGCATCGGCTGCAAGTCGAGCGCGAGCTGCGGACCAACTGGCTGCGGCTGCGGCAGGCCATCCTCACGGCGCCTCCGAAGAAGAAGGCTCATCTTGGCATCATGCTTGCGTCCATGGCGACGTTCTGCGTGATGTTCCGCCACGCGTTGATCGCGCTGGGCCAGCCGCCGCCGCATGGAAAGCGGGAAGCCGTGGATGGCGTCGCGGCGCTCGCCGGAGCGGACGCGTCCGGATTCCACAGCATCCTGGAATTCCGCGCGGGGAAGCGCAAGGAGAAGGAAATTGATGTCGAAGCGGCGCTGCAGACTTACCTCGAGTTTGTCGAGATCGTGACCAACGAAGTGGACCGGCGGCTCGAAACTTCCTAGGCCGGCCGAGCGTATTTGATGTAGGGTCGCGCGATAGCGGTCGGTTGTTCGGTGATAGACTTTCGGCGGAGGCTTCTCATGAAGGTATTTCTCGGAATTGTCGCGGTACTGGTGATTCTTGCGCTGCTTTGTGGCGGCATGTTCATCTCGCGCCGGAATCAGATGGTCACGCTGAATGAAACGGTCAAGTCCGACTGGGCGCAGGTGGACGTGGTCCTCCAGCGCCGCTCCGACCTGATTCCGAACCTCGTTGAGACGGTCAAGGGCTTCGCCGCGCAAGAGCAGACCGTGTACGACGACATCGCCAAGGCGCGCGCGGCCCTGGGTGGCGCGCAGACTCCGAAGGATAAGATCGCCGCGAACGGACAGCTGGACGGCGCGCTGAGCCGCTTGCTGCTGATTGTCGAAAACTATCCGCAGCTCAAATCGAACGAAAATTTCCTGCGGTTGCAGGACGAGCTGGCGGGCACCGAGAATCGCATCGCCGTTGAGCGCAAGCGCTACGACGACGCGATTCAGGCGTACAACACCTTCATCCTGCAGTTCCCAAACAACGTCATCGCGGGCATGGCCGGATTCGCGCGCAACGACGCGTACTTCGCGGCTACGGAAGCCTCCCGCGCGGTGCCGAAGGTGCAGTTCCCGCCGCCGAATCGCTAGTGAGCTAAGGCGCAGTGCTTCGCGCTAGTGCGCGTGGCGCGTGGTCGTGCAGTTTGGAAAGGACGGCCTTTTTCAGCGGGCACTCGTCCGGTCAACGCGTTTATCGTCCATGTGACGCTTCCGAGGCGCGGTCTGCTTCTAGGGAGCTGTGAGTATAAGCTTTCGAGGACATTGCAGCGTTTCGTGTGGCTTTCAGAAGGTTGAGCAGAATGTTGCGGGGAATTTTTTTGGTCATAGGGTTGATCAGCCACGCGAGTACCGCCGGACTGGTCCGGCTTAACACCACCGATTCGTTCTGGACATATACGCCTCCGTCCTTTTCCTCCACTCGCCAATAGCTGTTGAAGCGCCACATGTATCCATGATCGTTTCCAGGTGGATGCTCCTGTTCGTTGGGCTTGCCCGGATTCGCAACTTCGGCAATTCGCGTGGAGCGGACCTCGATTTGATGGCGGATGCTTCCGAAATCTACGTCGTTGACGTCGAAATAAGCGTTCAGGACGACTGTAACCACCGCATCATTGAAAAGTTGAAGGTAAATCTTGGATTCGCTCCCACTTTGCTCGATCAATTGCGACCGGCGAACCTGGGGTTTGTAAAGGTCCTGCTGGTTGGCGTAATCGTGCAGCACGTCGATTGTTTCCGGGAGCGTGGCATTGGGTATGAAGATTATTCCTACCCAGTGATGGATATGGCCACTGGGAATGCGAATCGAGTGATCGCCTTCCCGGGCATGCAGTTCGTCAATATAGATTTCGCCAAGTCGCAGCCGATTGTAAGCCTGCTGACGGCGTGCATCAGGCAAACGATCGACAGCAAGGAATTGGTCCCTGTTTATATCGTCGCCCAGCCGAGCTTCGACAGCGCGAATGTAGCGGTCGAACGACGCCGCCGTTTCCTGCTTCAACTCTGTTCCGCGCGAAGGCGTACCAGGCACCAATACGAGCATGCAGAACATCACTAGCGTCATCTGCATCTTCGACAACCTGGAGCGATTGGAGGAAGGCAGCATTAGCGTTTGAGGTAGCCGAACGGAGGAGCACTTCGATGGAAAACAGTGGGGCCAGCGTTGCGAGCCATCCTGCAGCTCAGATCTTTCCTAGTGCGGATAACGGTCTTGATATACCTGTCACGAGTTT
>JARLGK010000131.1 GCA_031296075.1 Candidatus Acidiferrales bacterium | reverse complement strand
TACGCAGGAACAGTGGCTCCAAGAAGCAAGAGCAGGGCTGTCGTGCTAATGACTCCAAGTACCTTCATGATTGTTGCCTCCATAACTGCGAATTCATCTGCCGGGCGCTGATCGCCTCGCCAGGTATGTTGTTTTCGTCGAACGAATAACAATTCATCCGCCCGTCATTCATTCAGACTTGTTTATGTCCCGATATGGATTCTGGAAAACGAATGGAATAGTCCAAAAACGTTCAGTAGCCACAGAACTACAACGATCACGACCACTGCATTCAAAATGGACTTGATCGTTCCTTGCATCGGTATGAACCGATTGACCAGCCATAGCAAAAGACCCACCACTACCAGCACGATCACTATTTGAAGTAACGGCATTTATCTCTCCCCTTCTCTTTGCAGGCCGACACCCTGACCCGATCTGGGTCGAGGTGTCGTAGCCATTTAAGTGTGCTAGTCCGAAGGTGCTCTGTTTCCGTGGGCGGAACGGGACGTATTTACTTAACGGAAGCTCGGACGATCGTTGTCGCTTCGACCTCTTTGTGATTCCCCACGGCACACATACTAAGAGATGGGATGGCCGATATCTGTCTTCTTGTGGACACACGCCCATCTTCATTGCGAATTCATGAGCTCGTGGTATGATCAAACTCCAAAGGTTAACAACATGGGCGCTGCTCCGAGCCGCATGAAAACAAGCAAAAAGATCGCCTTCGATGCCCAACTGTTTCTCGATTCAGCCGGCGTGGCGAGAAAAATCCTTGAGTTTCCGAAGAAGGCGACCGTCTTCGCGCAAGGCGATCCCGCCAGGACCGTGATGTACATTCAACAGGGCGGCGTGAAGCTAACGGTGGTCAACGGGACCGGTAAAGAGGCAGTAGTGGCGGTCCTGAGAGCCGGCGACTTTTTCGGGGAAGGCTGTCTGGCAGGCCAAACGATCCGCATCGGAGCGGCCACGTCGACCGGGCCGACTACTGTACTGGTGATCGACAAGGACGAGATGATTCGCGTCCTTCATGCCGAGCACGAGTTCTCCGACCGTTTCATCGCCTATATGCTCAGTAGGAACATCCGCATCGAGGCGGACCTGGTCGATCAGCTGTTTAACTCCACCGAGAAACGGCTCGCGCGGGCTCTTCTGCTGCTCGCGCGATACGGGAAGGACGAGCAACCTCAAAGGATTCTGCCCAAGATATCGCAGGAAACGCTGGCGGAAACGATCGGGACGACGCGATCCCGAGTCAATCTTTTCATGAACAAATTCAAGAAGCTCGGCTTCATCACCTACGACGACGGCCTTCAAGTGAACAGTTCCCTCCTCAGCGTAGTCCTGCACGAGTAAGGAGAGCGCCTAGGCGCCCTAACGTGAGCCCGGCTAGCTCCTGCTTAATGCGCTAGCCCGGCGAACGCCTATTGCCCCCTCGCTGGATTCTTCAAACTGATCCACTACCGGCTGGAGCGGTGCGTCGACAATCAGGTGATAATGGAGGACCATGGAACGAGACCCAGTCTGCGGAATGACGGTTGATCCGGAACGCGTTGCGACCAAGGCCGAGCACGCCGGGAAGACCTACTACTTCTGCTCCAAGGGCTGCGCCGAAAAATTCCGCGCCGATCCAGAAAGATACCTAAAGTCTGCGACTCCTGCCCCCGCGCCGCCTGTCCAGCTGGGAGGCGTGAAATCGGCGCGGCCTGCTACGCCGTCGTCTCCGAGTGTCGGCCCTGTTTTCCTCTGCCCGATGGATCCCGAAGTTCGCCAGGATCACGCTGGCCCGTGTCCGAAGTGCGGCATGGCGCTTGAACCTGAATTTCCTGCCGCGCCCGCGACGCGAATCGAATACACCTGTCCGATGCATCCGCAAATCGTGCGCCCCAGTCCGGGCTCTTGCCCGATCTGCGGCATGGCGCTCGAGTCCAGAACCGTTTCTCTTGTCGAAGAAGAAAATCCCGAATTACGGGACATGCGCCGAAGATTTTGGATCAGCGCAGCGCTGGCGATTCCGGTTTTCGCCGTCACCATGGCCGATACGCTTCCCAGGCATCCCGTGGAAGGCCTGGCGTCCGGCCGGGCACAGGCATGGTTTGGGTTGGTTCTTGCGACTCCGGTCGTGCTCTGGGGCGGCTGGCCTTTCTTCGTCCGCGCCTGGAACTCGCTCGTCCATCGCAGCCTGAATATGTTCACGCTCATCGGGCTCGGTGTAGGAGTCGCCTACGTATACAGCGTCGTCGCAACACTGTTTCCTGGCATCTTTCCGAGTTCGTTTCGAGGCGCCGGCGGCGTGGTCGCGCCTTACTTCGAGGCGGCTGCCGTCATCGTTACGCTGGTGTTATTGGGCCAGGTCCTCGAACTCAAGGCGCGTAGCCAAACGGGCGCGGCGATCAAAGCACTTCTCGGCCTCGCTCCCAAGACCGCGCGCCTCGTTCGCAAGGACGG
Source organism: Candidatus Acidiferrales bacterium (assembly GCA_031296075.1). Lineage (GTDB taxonomy): Bacteria > Acidobacteriota > Terriglobia > Acidiferrales > UBA7541 > Palsa-295. Next base: position 27,213 of record JARLGK010000131.1, on the reverse strand, counting down.
CACGGAAATCGACGTTCCGCTTGAACATGTCGCGCCCGGCGATAGCCTCCGCGTTCGTCCGGGCGAAAAGATTCCCGTGGACGGCGTAGTTCTCGATGGTTCGAGCAGCGTGGACGAATCAATGATCAGCGGCGAGCCGATTCCCGTCGAAAAGCAATCCGGCGCGCGCGTTACAGGTGCGACCGTTAACGGAACGGGGACTTTCGTCATGCGCGCCGACCGCGTCGGCTCGGAGACGCTACTTGCCCAGATCGTGCGCATGGTGAGCGAAGCGCAGCGCAGCCGCGCGCCCATCCAAAAGCTCGCGGACATCGTCGCAGGATACTTTGTGCCCATCGTTGTCGGAGTCGCCGGGATCACCTTTCTGATCTGGGCATTGTGGGGGCCCACTCCGCGCATGGCGCACGCGGTCATCAACGCCGTCGCCGTGCTGATCATCGCGTGCCCCTGCGCCCTTGGCCTCGCAACTCCCATGTCCATCATGGTCGCGACAGGAAAAGGCGCAACGCTCGGCGTACTTTTCAAGAACGCGGAAGCGATCGAGTTGCTGAGAAAAGTGGATACGCTCGTCGTCGACAAGACCGGAACGCTGACGGAAGGCAAACCGAAACTTGTTTCCGTCGAGGCGTTGGGCGGCTCCGACGCGACCCGGCTGCTGCATCTCGCTGCATCTCTGGAACGCGCGAGCGAGCACCCGCTGGCAGCGGCCATCGTCAAAGGCGCTGAGGAGCGCGGAATCGCGCTCGTGCCAACTGAGGCTTTCGAATCGCTCACCGGTCGCGGCGTCCGCGGACGCGTGGACAACACCCAGATCGCGCTCGGTAATCGCAAGTTCCTGGAAGAGCTTGGCGTGGACCCTAGCGCATCCGCGCAGAAAGCGGAAACCATGCGCGCCGATGGACAGACCGTAATGTTCGTCGTCGCGGAGAAACAATTGATCGGCTTGCTTGGTGTCGCCGACCCAATCAAACAGACAACTCCAGAGGCCCTCAGCAAGCTCCACGAAGATGGCATCCGCGTCGTGATGCTAACCGGGGACAGCAACACAACCGCTCAGTCTGTTGCCCGCAAGCTTCAGATTGACGATGTCGTTGCGGAGGTCCTGCCCCAACACAAGGCAGCCGTCGTGAAGCGGCTGCAAAGCGAAGGCTGCTTCGTTGCGATGGCCGGCGATGGCATCAACGATGCGCCCGCGCTCGCGCAAGCGCAAGTCGGAATCGCGATGGGCACCGGAACCGACGTCGCCATGCAGAGCGCCGGAGTCACCCTGGTAAGGGGCGATCTGCGCGGCATCGTCCGCGCGCGGTCCCTGAGCCGCGCCACGATGCGCAACATCCGCCAAAATTTATTCTTCGCATTCGTTTACAACTCGATCGGCATTCCAATCGCGGCAGGCGTTCTTTATCCGTTCTTCGGGTTGCTGCTCAGCCCGATGATCGCCGCGGCGGCAATGAGCTTCAGTTCCGTGTCGGTCATTGGTAACGCGCTGCGAATGCGGCGGATCAAGCTGTGAACGTCCACAGGACGGCACGTGAATCCAGCGCGATGCCGATGCTATAATGCGGCCATGACATACATGACCGTAACGTACGAATTGCAGAACGCGCTGAAGGCCGAACAGTTCCGGGCGCTCGGCCAGTTTGCAAACACATACGGGCTGCAGCGGTTTCGCTTCGATGAAAAGACCAATCGGCTGCAATTCGACTACGACGCTTCGCGGCTGCGGGAAACCGTGGTCGAGCACGTGCTGCGCGAGGCGAAAATCCCGGTGCTTCGGCGGGTTGCGCAAGCCTGATTTCGGCGTTCTCACCAACTGTGGGTACGAGAGGAGCTTTCCGTTGCCGTTGTACGAATACAAGTGCGTGAAGTGCGGCCAACGCTTCGAGAAGATCGAAGTCGTGACGGCGTCGGAGACGAAGAAGTGCCCGAAATGTGGCGCTCGCGCGCAGCGCATGGCGTCGGCGCCGGCGATTCAGTTCAAAGGCTCGGGATGGTACGTGACCGATTACGCCGGAAAGGGTTCCGCGGCTACTCCGAGCGAAGGTTCGGGCGAAGCCTCGCCGGCGAAAGGCTCGGAAAAATCATCGGACAAATCCGCCGAATCGAAAACGCAATCGAAAGCCGATTCGAAGTCCGAATCGAAGTCCGAATCGAAGCCGGCGGCCTCCGACAATTCCAACAAGGGCGCCGCGAATCGCAAGAAGAAGTGAACGCTACAGCTTGAGCCCCCGCAGGTAGGCGCGGAAATCCTTGCCGAGCTTGGGATCCTTCAATCCAAAATCAACCGTGGCCTGGAGAAATCCCTGTTTGTCGCCGGCGTCGTGAACCTTTCCGTCGTAGATGCACGCGAGCATTTTATTGTCTTCCGCCAGCCTGCAGAGCCCGTCGGTCAGCTGTATTTCGCCGCCCGTGCCCGGTTTTGTCTTTGCGAGATACCCGAAGATTTCCGGCGGGAGGACGTAGCGTCCCGTGACTCCAAGATTCGAAGGCGCCTCTTCCGCGCTCGGTTTTTCCACCAGATTTTTCACGCGCCATAGCTTGTCGCCCCAGAGCGAACCTGCTTCAGGCTTCGCGTCCACAATTCCGTACAGATTGACGCGCTCGCGCGGCACGCGCTCCACGTGAATCGCTCCGGAACCTGTCGCCTCGAAAATCTCCACCAGTTCGCGCGTCGCGGGGATCGCGCTCTCCATGATCACGTCGCTCAGCAGAACCGCGAACGGCTCGTCTCCGACAAGTTCCGCGGCGCAGAGCACCGCGTGCCCTAGTCCGAGCGCTTCACTCTGCCGCGTGGAGCTGAATTGGACGCCCTTGCCGATGTCGTGAACCAACTTCGCAAGCTCCGACTTTCCGCGCTGCGTGAGAAAGCTCTCGAGTTCCGGGGAAAAATCGAAATGATCTTCGATCGCGCTCTTGTGGCGTCCGGTAACGAAGATGACGTGCTCGATTCCCGACGCGATGCACTCTTCGACCGCGTACTGGATCAGCGGCTTGTCCACGACCGTCAGCATTTCCTTGGGAATTGCTTTCGTCGCCGGGAGGAATCGCGTCCCCAGCCCTGCGACGGGCAGAACGGCTTTGCGCACTTTCTTGATTTGTTCGGTCATTTTTCTAGGTGGTCCGCCAGCACAAGGCGAGCCTTCTTGCCTATGCTAACATAGCGATTTTGAGCGGCCGTCAAGATTGAGGCGTGGGTGTGAACGCAAACGAACATCTGAACGAGCATTTGGACGAGCGCTTGATTTTGGGCATCGAGTCTTCCTGCGACGAGACCGCGGCGGCGATCGTGGCCGGCGGCCGGCGGATCCTTTCGAGCGTGGTCGCGTCGCAGACCGAGATTCACCGCAAGTACGGCGGCGTGGTGCCGGAGCTGGCTTCGCGCGAGCATCTGCGGCGGATCGTTCCCGTGGTCCGCGAGGCGGTCGAACAAGCACATGTGGAGCTGCGCGATCTGGACGCGGTGGCTGTCACGCACGGACCTGGGCTGGTCGGCGCACTGTTGGTGGGAGTCACGTACGGCAAGGTGCTGGCGCAGGCGCTCGGTAAGCCGCTGATTGGCGTGAATCACCTGGAAGGACATGTCCACGCCGTGTTTCTGGAGGCGCATGCGGCTGGGCGCGAACCCAAGCTGCCGGCGGTGTGCCTGATTGTTTCCGGCGGGCACACGATTATTTTCCACGTGAAGTGCGAGCGCCCGAACGGCTCCGAGCAGTTTTCCTATGCCCGCATCGGCGGGACGCGCGACGACGCGGCGGGCGAAGCCTACGACAAGGTCGCGCGAATGCTCGCGCTGGGCTATCCCGGCGGTCCGATCATCGACCAGCTGGCGGCGCACGGAAACGCGCATGCAGTCCATTTCAACGAGCCGAAGATGAGCGGCAACGTTTTCGATTTCAGTTTCAGCGGGATCAAGACCGCGGTGCTCTATCATTTGCGCCGGAATCCGCAGCTTGAGCCGGAAATCGAAGCGCGAAGGCAGGCTCTTGCACGCGGCGAGCGAACTGCCGATGCATTGCGCGCGCTTTCGAGCCCGGCGACGCTGGACCTGATCGCGAGTTTTCAGCGCGCTGTCGTGGATAACCTCGTCTCGCGCACGTTCGCGGCGGCGGAAAAACACACCGTGCGCACGGTGCTCGTATCGGGCGGCGTCGCCGCCAATAGCGAACTTCGCCGTACATTCGAGGCGGAAGCCGGACGCCGCGGCGTCGAAGTTTATTTCCCGAGCCGCGCGCTTTCCACCGACAACGCCGCGATGATCGCCGCCGCGGGCTACGCGCGCTTCGTGGCCGGCGAGCGCGCTGATTACACGCTGAACGCCGAAGCGAATCTGCCCCTCGCGTAGTGTTTTTCGCTTGCAGCGCCCCCTGAAAAAGTGTGTCGAGTAATTGGGTGCCCTTTTCTTTGTTTTCAACAGGTTACGGGCGAAATTACTCGGCATGGTGTGTCGGTTAAGTAGGCGGTGATTCGTGACTCGTGACTTGTGATTCGTGTCGCGCAAATCACGGAGGGCTAAGCAGAGATCCCTCGTCGGCCAGAAACCGGCCTCTGTCGGGATGACAATCCTAGTCGGATTGTCAGAAGAAGCAAAGAAGAGAACACTCGCGTCGGTGCGCGCGGACCGATCGCGGGCGTGCGTCGGGTGCGACCGTGGCGGGCGGACTTCGACGGGGCCCTGGAAGCTGCGTTCGCGTTGGCGCATGTTCTTCATCACGAATCCACGCTAACATGCGGCCCGAAAAGTCAAGCTGGTCGGCGCCTGTCGACTGTCGTAAGAGGTGAGGGCGAGGGGTGAGGGGCGAGATGAACGAACGCGGGGGGCATGAGCGGAAAGACATGCGTCGTGACGGGGGCGAACAGCGGGATCGGCAAAGAGACCGCTCTCGGTCTCGCGCAAATGGGCGCGCATGTGGTGATCGTCTGCCGCAACGCCGACAAGGGGAAGGCCGCGCTTGAGGACATTCGCTCGGTATCCGGTTCGTTGCAGGTTGATTTGCTGATCGTGGACATGTCCAGTCAGGCTTCCGTGCGAGAGCTGGCCAAACAGATCCTTGAGAGATATCCGCGGCTGGACGTGCTGATCAACAATGCCGGCGCCGCGGTGCCGAAGCGCGGGGTATCGGCGGACGGCATCGAGATGACCGTTGCCGCCAATCACCTGGGCGGCGCGCTTCTAACTTTTCTGCTTCTCGATCTCCTGAAATCGAGCGCCCCCTCCCGAATCATAAACGTCTCGTCGCAAGCTCATCAGGGCGCAAAGATTGACATGGCCGATCTGCAGTACGAGCGCAGAAAATACAGTTCCATCAGGGCGTACGGGCAATCCAAGGTACTGATGAACGCGTTCACGTTCGAACTCGCGCGAAGGCTCGAAGGCACGGGCGTCACCGTGAACTGCCTGCACCCGGGCGTAGTAGCGACGAATATCTGGGGCACGAATCCGCCGCTCCCCTTCAAATTGCTCATCGCGCTGATCAAGCCGTTCATGCTGAATTCAAAGCAGGGCGCCGAGTGCACCCTCTATGCGGCAGCTTCCCCGGATGTCGCTCAAAGTTCCGGAAAATACTTCGTGAAGTCCAAAATAGCCGAATCGAGCAGGCAATCGCGGGACCCGAAATTGATGGGCGAAATCTGGCAATGGACCGAAAGGATGATTGGCCAGGCTTTTTCGTAGGCGAAGAACGGAACAGGTCAACGAGTGAATATTGACTGCTAGAGAATCCCCTGTCAGAGTGGTATCGAATTCCACCTGATCGCACAGGAGATTCAAGGCCGTGGCGAACTTCCGGCGGATCGTTCTGTCCCTCTTGCCGCTCGTACTCGCCGTCTGCCTGCCGGTCATCCGCGCTCAGAACTCCGCTCCTGATAATGCGCCCGCTCCTTCTGCGAGCGTGGCGCCGACATTGCAGGACGCGCTGCGCCTCTATTGCACCGGCAAGCTCGATGAGGCGATCCAAGCCTACAAGCAACTCGGGAACGGTCCGCAGGCGGCGCTCGCGTACGCAGCACTGACCCGCGCATATCTGAGGAAGAAAGATCCGGCAGACGCCTACGCGTCAGCGGCCAAGGCCGTCGAAATCGCGGCAAACTTACCCGACGTCAAGGTGGCGCAGGGCGAGGCGTATTTCCGGCAGGGAAAGATACCCGAGGCGGAAGCGCAATTCGTCGCGGTGATCAATAGTGGAGCTGAAAATGCGAGGGCTTATCTGGGACTGGCGAGAGTCTCGCAGGCGATTTCGCTCTTCCGCCGTGAAAAGCTGATGATCGATAAAGCCCGCGAGCTCGATCCGGCCGATCCCGATGTGACGCGATTCTGGATGGGAACTCTGACGCTTGGCGAGCGCATTAAGGCTTTGCATGATTATCTGGCGCAGGAGACCGACGACGATGCCGAAGCGCGCACGGCTTTGGAACGGCACCTGATCACTCTGCAAAGTCTGCCCATGGTGCCCACTCATCAGTGTCGGATGGTGTCGAAAATAAATTCCACGACGACCGACTTGAATGAGCTTTTCGACGGTCCCACTCGTATTCGGGGCTATGGGCTAACGGTGAAATTCAATGGGACGCCCGCGCATCTGCTGCTAGATACAGGCGCCGGAGGAATTCTGATCGACCACAAGCTTGCCGAGAAGGCCGGGATCGAACACGTCGTTGAATCCAGTATCCGTGGAATTGGCGATAAGGGAGCCGTGGGTAGCTACGTAGGACATGTCGACAAAATTCAGATCGGCGATATCGAATTTCAGGACTGCAACATAGAGGTGGCGGACCAAAGTTCGGTAATCGGCAGCGAAGGACTCATCGGCGCCGTGGTTTTCTCGCGTTTCCTGGTTGACCTCGACATGCGCGATCGAAAACTCCGGCTGAGCGAACTGCCCGCGAGGCCGAATGAGGCGGCGACGGAGGCGGCGCTGGAATCGGGCCAGGAGCGCACACCGCGCTTCAGCGACCGGTACATCGCCCCGGAGATGAAAAGCTACACACCGGTCTTTCGATTCAATCACATGCTATTGATTCCGACGAAGTTGAATGATTCCGTCACGAAACTCTTCCTGATCGATACGGGCGCTTTTAACAACATCATCTCGCCGGACGCCGCACGGGAAGTGACCAAGGTTTCGGATGATCCGCGAATGCACGTGAAGGGAATCAGCGGCAACGTGAAGGACGTTTTTAGCGGAGACGAACTGACGCTGACGTTTTCAAACATGCGGCAGAAGAATCAGGACATCGTCGCGGTGGATATGAAAGGCCTCAGCGACGGGGCAGGCACGGAAATTTCAGGGACGCTGGGCTTTGCCATGCTGCGGATGCTCGACATCAAGATCGATTATCGCGATGATCTGGTTTCTTTCGACTACGACTGGAAACACCCTTACTGAGGGCAAAAGCAGGCGGAGCTTACCTGGCGTTCCTCGGTGCTGTCTTCCCTACAGCAGCGGCGGCTCGTAGATATAGGCGAGGCCGTCGGCGGTGACGGCGTAGGCTTTGGAGCCGTCGAGCGACCAGCGCAGGTTGACCACACCTTCCGCGGCGTACTCGTCGAACACCACCATCCGATTCAAATCCACGAGAAACAGGCGGCCCTTCGCGGAATTCTTGAGCCATGAACTGAAGAACAGACAGAGCGGCAAGTGCGGATGGACGGCGCAAAGCTCCGCGCCAAAGGGCAGCGGCTCAGCTCCCCAGGTTGCGGGAGAGGTCAAAGCCGACGCCTCAGGGGTTAAAACCCCTGACGGAGACGCGGGTGTCATGTCGGAGCTAAAGCTCCGACCCCCTAAACTGCGAAGTCGTTCAGCATCCTGTGCCACGGCTCCCGCCGCAAGACGATACGCCTGGCCGGCGGAGCAATAAATCAGCTGGCGGCTGTCGGGCGTCCACGCGATGTCCGTAACGCGGCCCTGCGCGGGAATAGTGCGTTGCTTTCGCAGCGAGGGCACATCCAGCAGAACGATCAAATCGTCGGCCCACTCCCCTTCCATTTCGACGGCGCATGCGAGCGTCGATTCGTCCGGGCTGAACGCGACGCGGCCGAAGCCTGAGAACGAACCCTCGTCGCCGGATTCAGCGTCCACCGTTTGAGTCTCGAGCCAATTTTCGCCTGCGCTGGGCGCAGCAAGCTCGGCAGCCGGTTCGGCGGAAAACGGCATGGCAGCCAGCGATTGCCCGGACGCCGGCCACAACCGCAGCCGTGCTTCCCCGCCCCCGCGCGAAGCCGCCGCAAAATATCTTCCCGTGTCCGACCAGGACACGAACGACGGAAAACTCTTGAAGTCGCCAAAGCCGCCGAGAAAAACCTTGCCGTGGAGATCAAAGACGTGCAGCTCGGGCAGCCAGCCGCCCCACGCCGCAACCAGGTGGCGCGCCGTCGGCGACCAGGCGAACGCAGCGGGCAGGCCGGGCGGGCACATGTCCGGCTCGCCGGGAACAACCAGGGCGAGCGTGGGCACGCCGCGCTCGATGTCGTACAGCGCGATGCGCTCGGCCCCCTGCCGAACCAGCGGCGAAAGCGCGCACAACTCGCCGGTCGGCGAGATCACCAGCTGCGGCGAGCGTCCGGTGAACACTTTCTTGATGAGCCAGTTCGAATCGCGCGCGAGGTCGCGCAGGCCGCGCGCCACGAGCGCCGCCGACCGCACCGCGAGCGCCTGCGAGGGTGCGCGGACGATCTGCTTCGCCGGAGATTTTTCCTGCGTTTCCATCAGTGGGAGAGCGGAGCAGGTTCTTCGAGACGCTGCTTCGCAAGAGCGATCTGTTCGTCCACTTTGGCGATCATGTCTTTCAGCACGTCCTGGCCGCTTTTCTCCGCTTCGTCCACGCGCGCTTTCAGCTGGTGCAGATCGGAGCGCAGCAGCCCCTGCAGCTCCGCTTCGATTTCAGCGAGACGCCCGCGCGCCTGGCTCACGCGACGGATCACGCGAATGAGTTCCGCGCCCGGACCCTCGCCTTCGACGGCTTCGGGGCTGTGCTCGTAGGCGGTGAGGATTTTTTCAAGACGCGCTTCGTTTCCAAGCTCGTAGGCCTGATTCGCATCGGCCATCAATTGCTGGCGCTTGGCGCGGTCGTCGCGGTCGGAGGTGAGATCGGGATGGACGCGTCGCGCGACTTCGCGATACAGGCGCTTCATTTCGGCAGAGGCCTTGAAAGAACGAGGTTCCTGCGCGGATTTTTCTCCGGCGACGGATTTCGTCTCGCTGGCGCGGGCCCGAGCCTCGCGAGCGCCTTGCTGGGCGCGCTCGTTGCCGGGCTGCTCGCGGACCAGCCGCTCGGCAATCTGCGCTTTCCATTCGTCAAGCTCGGCATAGCGCGAGCCGACGAAGTGCAGATAACGGCGCTCGAAAGCCGTCAGCTCGGCCCGCAAGTTTGCCGAGCGCAGCTCGCGGTCGGCGAGCTCAGCCTCAAGCGTGGCTTGCTCTTCGCGCTTGCGCGCAAGCTCCTGATCTTCGGGTTTGGCCGGACGAGTGTCCGCCGTCTTCAACGCCACGGTCTTCGCCTCTGAGAGTGACCTGCAACGAGGAGAGCGGCTGACTGCATCCCGAGACGCCGCAATGCCTCGGAAACACACCTAAATTGTACGATGCGGCTGCGGCGCGTCCGGCCCGGTTGGCAAGGCCAGTTTCCAGAATTGGAAACACCCTTCACCACTCGGCGCGCCGCCCGGGAGAATTGCGAGCCAATTTGTCTCCGGCGCGCGCCTCGATGTCACGACGTGTTCATCGCGGCCGGTCCGGCGGTGTCTTACAATCGGTCCATTCAACTATTCAGGAGGGAGCAGAACCATGCAGGAGACTGCAGAGCAATATAAGAAGCGAATGTTCGATTTCATGGCGGATCGCGACCCGCTGAAGCTGCAAGCCGCGGCACCAGCAAGGCTCGCGAAATTGTTGAAGGGCGTCAGCCCTGCCAAGGCGCGGAAACGACCCGCGCCGGACAAATGGTCCATCGCGGAGATCGTGGCGCACATTGCGGATACGGAGCTCGTGGGCGGATACCGCATTCGGGCGATCCTGGGCCAGCCGGGAACGCCGATCATCGGCTTCGATCAAGATGTGTGGGTGACTGCGCTGCACTACGACAAGCGCGATCTGAAGAAATCGTTCGAGCAGTATCACGCGCTGCGTGAAGCCAACCTCGCGCTGCTGAAGTCGCTAACACCGGAACAGTGGAAGCACGAGGGCATGCACAGCGAGCGCGGCGCGGAAAGCGTCGAGATGATCGTGCGAATGTTCTCCGGTCACGATATCAACCATTTTGAACAGATCGAACGCATTCTGGCCTCGAAGAAAACCAAGAAAAAGTAGGCTCACAGACCGAGAAGAAATACCCTTCGGACGGCAAGAAACCAGATTGCCGTCCTCAGGGTGACCATCCTTGTCGGATGGTCACCAAATTCGGCAGCGAAGCGTATCGGGGCGGACCATCTTCGAATCCGCGGCGCAACCCCAGGCTTTCGCAAAAATGGGCATATTCGAGAGCGCGCCGTCCACTCGAAATGCGTTCAGCGGGTGCGAGTCCGTCTTGGCACGGAGCCGCGCTACCTCGGGCCGGTAGTTGGCGGCCCAATGGGCCGCAAAACCTAGGAAGAAACGCTGATCGACGGTGAAGCCGTCCAGGGCCGGCGGCGCGGGTTTTCCAGCGAGCGTTTTCTGAAACGCCGCGTAGGCGATTACCAAGCCCCCGAGATCGGCGATGCTCTCACCTTCCTCGAGTTTCCCGTTGCCGTGCAAACCGGGCTCGACTTCGAAAGCATCGAACTGCTTGGCAATGCAATCGCCGCGCTCGCGGAAATTCTTCAAGTCTTCCGGCGTCCACCAGCTCTTCAAGTTTCCATCCGCGTCGAATTGCGCGCCCTGATCGTCGAAGCCGTGCGTCATCTCATGGCCGATCACGGAACCGATACTGCCGTAATTGAACGCGTCATCTGCTTTGGCGTCGAAAAACGGCGGCTGGAGAATTCCCGCGGGAAAGACAATTTCGTTGTGCAACGGCGTGTAGTACGCGTTGACCGTCGGCGGCGTCATTCCCCATTCGGTGCGGTCCACGGGCTTGCCGATCTTGGCGAGGTCGCGCGCGGTTTCAAACGTATCGCCGCGCGTGACATTGTCCACGTACGCGCCGCGATCCACGCGGAACGCGGAATAGTCGCGCCATTTGTCCGGGTAGCCGATCTTCAGGTTCATGGCGTCGAGCTTGTGGATGGCCTGCTCGCGCGTCGCGGGGCTCATCCAATCGAGGGTGGAAAGATCCTCGCGCAGCGCAGCCATTAAGTTGTGGACCAACTCGAGCGCGCGGGCCTTGGCTTCGGGCGGGAAATAGCGCTCGGCGTAAATCTGGCCGAGGGCTTCGCCGAGCTCGCCGTCGGTCGCCTCGACGCACCGGCGCCAGCGCGGCAGATCTTCCTTCGCGCCGGTGAGCTGGCGGCTATAGAAATCGAAATTCCCGTCCACGAATTTGGCGGAGAGCGTCGGGGCCGCGCTGTGAATCAGATGCCAGCGGAGATACGTCTTCCAATCGGCCAGCGAGACGGATGCGAGCGCGGTGTCTATGGCCTTTATTGCGTCCGGCTGGGCGACGTCAACTTCGGAAACGCTGGGCGCGCCGACCTGCTTGAAATAATCGGGCCACGAGAGATGCGGGGTTAGCTCGGCGAGCTGCACCAAGGTCAGCTTGTGGTAATTCTTCTCGGGATCGCGCAAATCCTCGCGCTTGGTGGCAGCCTTGGCGAATGTGGTCTCGACGTCCAGGACGACTTTTGCTTCGGCGGCGGACGTCGAGGCGTCATCGCCCAGAAGCTTGAACATGTTGGAGACGTGCTGGACGTAGCCTGCGCGAAGCGCCTTTGAACGGTCGTCGTCATCGAGGTAATACTGGCGGTCCGGCATCCCCAGGCCGCCTTGGCCAGCCGCGAAAATCACCTGCTTGCTGTCCTTAAAATCCTGTAAAGAGCCGAATCCGAAAGCCGCGTTGACGCCGATGCGCTGCAGACTCGCAATTTCCGCTTGCAGGCTGGGAATGTCCTTGATCGCCGCGATTCGCTGAAACTCCGGATCGAGCGGCTTCGCGCCCACGGCTTCGATCTGCGATTCGTCCATGCAGCTCGCGTAGAAGTCGCCGATCTTCTGGCGGTTCGAGCCGGGCGCGGCGGATTTGTCCTTGGCGGATTCCTCCAGGATCGTGTGCAGGGCGTCTTCGTTTGCGGCGTTGAGCTTGGTGAAAGTTGCCCAGGTGGAGTGATCGGAGGGAATGGGATTGTTCTTCATCCAGCCGCCCGAGGAAAATTGGTAGAAATCATCGCAAGGCTTGACCGAGCGGTCGAGATTGGTGAGGTCGAAGCCGTGCGCCGATCTTTCGTCGGCCCCGCGCGCCGCAGCGGACCCAGCAGCGCTGGCAGCGCCCGTTAAGAACTCCGAGCAACCGCTGGCTGCGGCCGCTGGCTGCGCAACTTTCGCGCGGGCGGAACTCGAAGACTGCGCGGCGAGCGCTATCGGGAACACCAAAAGCAGGATTGCCGCAATCGCAAAGTTCAATCGTCGAATCATCGGAGATATCCTCGCCTGGATGGAGTAAGTGCGCGCACTTCGCCATCGGAATTGAATTGCGATTGGAAAGCCGCCCCGGGGCGCGAAATTCCGCCCGCCAACCACCGCCCGCATATTCTGCGTGCGGAGCGCTGGCCTGTCAATCGCCAGCAAGTTGGTGCGAGCCCATACCGCGGGGAGTAGACTACGGCGGACGGTCGGGAGGCGCGTTGTGCTGGAGCCAAGCGAAGAGTATCGCAAGCGTTTGGACGCGCGACTCGAGACCATCGCCGCGAGGGTACGCCAGCACATTCTCCTGGGATATTTGAAACTGGCGGCGATCGCCGCCATCGTCGTCCTCTCCTGGGTTCACTTCGCGCGCCACCTCTTCAACGGTTACTGGCTTCTCGCGCCGGTCGGCGTTTACACCGTTCTCGCAGTGGTGCACGAGCAAGTTCTCCGCGCCCGCACGCATGCGGAAACAGCGGCAAACCTTTACCGCAGGGGGATCGCGCGGATGGAGGACCGCTGGAGCGGCACGGGAGCGAGCGGCGATCGGTTCCGCGACCCCAAGCACGTTTATGCGGACGATCTCGACGTATTCGGCCGCGGCTGCTTATTCGAGCTGCTTTCGACAGCGCGCATGCCCATGGGCGAAAACCGTTTGTCCGAGTGGTTGCGTGCCCCATCTCCCGTACGCGCCGCGATCGAGCGCCAGGGTTTGATCGCGGAACTGCACCCTAAACTGGAACTGCGCGAGGATTTGGCGATCACCGGAGAGGATCTGCGGGCGCGGCTGAATCCGGAATCGCTGACGACGTGGTGCGAGGGCGCTCCGGTTCTCGGCGGGCCTGTGGTCCGCGCCATTGCAGCTGCCTTCGCGGTTGCCGCCACTGCCTGCTTCGTCTATTTCGTTCATACCGGAAATTTATGGCCGTTCCTCGCCATCCTGGTTGTGGAGGCGGTTCTGTTTCGCGGAATGCGGCAGCGCGCGACGAAGGTCTGTTCGGGGGTGAACTGCAATTCCGAAGGCGTGGTGCTGTTTTCGCAGATTCTCGAGCGCCTGGAACGCGAGCCATTCGCGGGGCCCCGCCTGCAGGAGTTCGTGGCGGAGCTAAAACGCGGCCCCGAGCCCGCCTCGCGCAGCGTCCGCCGATTCGCACGAATCGTCAACTGGATTGACGCCCTGGACAGTCTCATCGTCCGAATTATCGACGTGCCGTTGCTTTACTCGGTCCAGACGGGCCTGGCTGCGGAAGCGTGGCGCAAACGATGCGGCGTCCATATGCGCGCGTGGATCGACATAGCCGGCGAGGCCGAGGCGCTACTTTCGCTCGCGACCTATTCGTTCGAGCACCCGGCCGATTCCTTCCCCGAATTCGCCGACGCGGCCGACTCGCCCGCCGTCTTTGACGCGGAGGAACTTGGCCATCCGCTGATCGAAGCATCCAAATGCGTTCGCAATGACGTACGACTCGACGCGAACACCCGGGTGCTGCTGGTAAGCGGCTCGAACATGTCGGGGAAAAGCACGCTGCTTCGAACCGTGGGCATCAACACGATACTCGCCATGGCGGGAGCGCCCATCCGCGGAGAACGTCTCCGACTCACGCCCCTCGCGCTGGGTACACGCCTCAGAAGCATCGACTCCCTGCAGGAGGGGCGTTCGACCTTCTATACCGAGTTGCTCCGCATCAGGCAAGTCTTCGAAATGACCAATGGGAACACTCCCGTGCTGTTCCTTTTCGACGAACTGCTCGACGGAACGAATTCGCACGACCGGCGGATCGGCGCCGAGAATTTGGTGCGGGTGCTGCTGGAACGTGGCTCGATCGGCATGGTGACCACGCACGATCTGGCGCTTACCGAAATGGTGGCATCGCTGGGCGGCATGGTGCGAAACGCTCACTTCCAGGACTACGTCGAGGACGGCAAAATGCAATTTGATTACAAGCTCCGGGACGGTGTGGTCACGAAAAGCAATGCCCTGGAACTCATGCGCCTGGCGGGGCTGAACGTCTGATCCAGCCGTCTCACCCGCGACGGCGGCGAACCCAATCTACGCGTGCCTATCTTCCCGGAGATTTGTGACCTAGAAAGATCGTGTGGCGAGGACCGCCCTTGTTCAGGCGACCGCGCACGCGCTCCACCTCGACGGTGAACCTCCCATGGCTCAAGCGTTGCTCGAATTTTCGATCCTCCCGGGCCGACCAGACGGCCAGCACCCCGCCCATCTTTAGAGCCGCGTAGGCTGCAGCGATTCCGCGGTCATCATAGAGCCCGGCATTGTTCGAGCCGGTAAAAGGGGCCGGGCCGTTGTCCACGTCCAGCAGCACGGCATCGAACTGGCCGGGGCGTGAACTGAGTGTGACCGCGACGTCATCGATCTCAACCCTCACGCGCGGATCCTCGAGCGGCTGACCAGCCAGCGGTCCGAGCCGGCCACGATTCCACTCGACCACCGCGGGCACCAGCTCGGCCACGACAACCATCGCGTCCGGTGGGAGGAGATCGAGCGTCGCGCGCAGCGTGAAACCCATGCCGAGCCCACCTATGAGCACGCTAGGCCGCTCCAGCATCCGCGCCTGTCGGCAGCCGAACGTCGCCAGCGCCTCCTCCGAGCCATGCATGCGGCTCGACATAAGGCTCTTGCCATTGGCGAGGATGATGTACTCGTCGCTGCGGCGGATCAGCTTCAGGACGGTACCGTCTCGAGAGAGTGCCTGGCCGAGCAACTCCAAAGGCTTCACGCCTGTGATGTTACAGGAGAGGAAAACGTAAGTAAAAACGGACTGCCCACCACAACACCCGCCAAAACGACGAGTAGCAAGGTGGCAGTTGACGAATTGAGACAGCCGCCGCTAAACGACATCTAAACGCTACAATCGAGTATAATAAACACGATAATTGAGTATGGACAGCTGTGGGATCGGCAGCGAGATTCTCAATTCAAAAGAGGAGCAATTTGAACATGGGGTACAGTAACCGCGACAAACCAGAAAAGAAAACGGGACGAGCCGGATTTGTGGAAGGCCGCCTCGACGAGCTTCGGCGCCGGTGGGAAAATGCGACCGACGAACGCCAGAAGGCTGAGATCTCCGAACAGATCCGCGAGTGGCAATCCTTTAGGCCAGAACGATCCGCCTCCTCCGGCGGCAAGCGATAAGCGGCCCGTTAGCAGGTTCAGTTGCGCAGGCATCATGCTGTTGCCCGATGCGGCCGACAGAATTGGACTACGCGGTCGTAAGTCCCGATAAGTCGTGCCAGCTCAACCGGTCGATGCAACAACATCTAACCAGTTGATCCGACAATGCTTCCCCTCAGAGAACGGATATGTCCGGCGGTATTCAATCAGACCTAGGTAGGGTGGTGTTCCGTTTGAATCAATCTCGCGACCGACTCTTAGCTGTTGAGCCCTCTCCAAATGGATTTCGAGGTAGTGTTGCGTCGATCCATTGAGACCGCCCGGATTACTGGACAAGTGGATTCCACACGTCCGGTTCGCGCGTTTATCGTCCAAGTGGATTCTTTCCGAGTACGCCGTCTTCAGGCACGATCCCGAGAGGCCCCGCTATTGGCTGCGAACGAGGTTACTTTAACGTGCAGCCAACTTATCTTCGCTGTTCCATTTTGAGTGCGACTTTCGATCTCAGAGGTGTGGGTGCGAACAGGATGTATTAGGTACGAAACATGTTCGCGCAGTTAAGCAGCTACGACACGGGAGTCAGGGGTACCCTGAAGACCGGGGTCAGTCCAGGTGGGACCTAGGGCGAACAACTCGAATGGCGTGTGGGAGCGCTTGACGCCCCGCAGGCTAGGTTGGCTGTTCCTCGCAGGGGCGGCTTGCGTTTTCGCGCTGGCCGAATGGCTGCGCCACTTTCCGGTCGGGTTTGATCCATGGCTTTACGGCGAAGTTGAGTTAACGACTGGATTCTTGGCGCTCATGTTCGCGGTGATTGCGGTCACCAGATTCCGTGGAACTCGCGATCGACTGTCGCTTGTTCTCTCCTGCGGATTTGTTATCGTCGGACTTACCCGAATCAGCTCCAGCTTCGTCATCTTTCGGCATCCACAAACGAATCCTGACGAAACACTGCGCGACCCGACGACGTGGGTCATTGGTTGCACGGTCGTGGCCCTGCTGATGGTGGCGGCAATATACGTGGAGCGCCGCCAGCCCACGGCTCGCCACCCGCTCCGCGAGATCGCGATCGCGTTGTGTGCCATCGTGGTACTGTCTGCCGCGCTCAGCGGCACTCACTGGTGGCTGCCCGAAGATTTCGTCGTCGATCCCGGCGGAGTGTTCCCGAGACCGGGGAATCTGTTTCCCGCGTTGGTCTTTCTGATCGCAACGATCGGCTACTATCGTCGGCCGGGCTACGCGCACTCGGCGTTTGATCATTCGTTGTACATCACGACAGGATTGAGCGCAGCGTCCTGTCTCGCGGCGAGCCAATCGGAGCATCGGCTTGATGGTCCGTTTGCGCTTGCGGTTGGGTTGCAATTCACGAGCTACGCTGCGCTGCTCGGAGGTGCGCTGCTGGACCATGTAAAGCTTTTCGAGCATGTCCGCCGATTGGCTGCGTGCGATCCCTTGACGGGACTGGCGAATTACCGGCACTTTATCGACGCGCTGGGGAGCGAGATCGAGCGCACAAAGCGCACGGGGAGACCGTTCTCATTGGCGCTGTTCGATCTCGACAGACTGAAGCAGATCAACGACGAGTACGGTCACGCGGTCGGCAGCCGAGCAATTTGCCGCCTGGCGAATGCCCTCCGATTGAACAGTCGCGCGGTCGACACGGCCGCCCGGTACGGCGGCGACGAGTTCGCCTTGATTCTGCCGGAAACCGGAAAAGACGCCGCGCGCGAGGTGGCGCGCCGCATTTGCGACAGTATCGCGAAGCAAGAGGAATTGCCGCCCATCAGCGCGAGTCTTGGCGTCGCCGTTTATCCGCAAGAAGGGGACTCACTGTCGGCCATCTTGGCCTGCGCGGACCGCGCCCTATATAAGGGAAAGGGGCGCACGATCCGGAGTCTGACTGCAGTGAGCTGAGTGACGATGCCATCGCCTTCGCCGCAGCTCCGCGAACGGGCCTCTCGGCCACGCCGGTGACTCCCGATTAGTCGGATTACCAGACCAATGAATTATCGACAACTCGCAAACTGAACCACTGCCAATCCATCCGGATAGGTTAAGAATTATCAATCTGCGCGCGCTGCAGACGGTCGGAATAATCCACGTACACCGTCTTCCATTCGGAATAGAAGTCGAGCGCGGCGAGGCCGGCTTCGCGGTGGCCGTTGCCCGTATTTTTCGTGCCGCCGAATGGAAGGTGGGTTTCGGCGCCGATCGTGGGCGCGTTCACGTAGACGATCCCGGTTTCAAGATCCCGTTGTGCGCGAAATGCCTGGTTGACGTTGCGCGTATAGATCGCCGCAGAGAGGCCGTAATTCACGCCATTGGCGATCGAAAGCGCATCGTCGAAGGTATCGAACGGGATCACCGAGACCACCGGTCCGAAAATCTCCTCCTGGCAAATCCGCATCTTCGGATCGCAATCGGTGAAGACGGTCGGCTCGTGGAACCAGCCCCGTGCGTGTGCGCCGGTTTCCAGCCGATGGCCTCCGGCGGAGAGTTTTGCACCTTCTCCGCTGCCGATACCAACGTACTTCATCGCCGTCTGCAGCTGCTGCTCGTTGATGCAGGGGCCCATCTGGGTCGCCGCGTCGAGGCCGTCGCCGACTTTCAGCGCCTTCACGCGCGCGACGAATTTCTCGACGAATTCGCGATAAACGCCCTTCTGCACCGCGACGCGGCTGGCAGCGGTGCAGCGCTGCCCGCTGGTGCCGAAGCCGCCCCAGACCGCTCCTTCGATGGCGAGTTCGAGGTTGGCATCGTCCATCACGATGATGATGTTCTTCCCGCCCATTTCGAGATGGCACTTCTTGAACGTCGGCGCGCAGGCCTGGCTCACGATGCGGCCCACTTCGGTGGAACCGGTGAAGCTAACCAGGCCTACATCGGGATGATCGAGGATCGGTGCGCCCGCATCAGGGCCCAGACCGAACACGACGTTCAGCACGCCCGGCGGCAGCCCCGCCTCCGCGAGAACCTGAGTCAGGTTGTATGTAGAAAGCGGAGTGTCTTCGGCGGGTTTGATCACGACCGTATTGCCGCAGATCAGCGCAGGCATCGCCTTCCACGACGGAATCGCCATCGGAAAATTCCACGGCGTGATCATGCCGCCGACGCCGATCGGCGAGCGCACCGCCATCGCAAATTTGTTGGGCAGCTCGGACGGCGTGGTATGGCCAAACTGACGGCGGCCCTCGCCGGCCATCAGGTAGGTCATATCAATCGCTTCCTGCACGTCGCCGCGCGCCTCGGCCAGTACCTTGCCCATCTCGCGCGTCATCTCGCGGGAAAAGTCCTCCTTCCGGGCGACCAGAATTTCGGCGGCGCGAAAAAGAATCTCAGCGCGCTTTGGCGCGGGCGTAAGCCGCCACTTCTTGTATGCAGCCTTCGCGGCGTCAACAGCAGCGTTCACGTCTTCGGCGCCCGATGCAGGGAACATGCCCACGAGCTCCTCGGTGTTCGCCGGGTTGCGATTCTCGATGGCCTTGCCGCTGCGGCACTCGACCCATTCGCCGTTGATGTAGTTCTTGAAGAGCTTCGGGGCAAATGCGGTGGCCATTGTCGGTCCTCCCAGCGGTGCTTGTGTGCGGATAGTGCGTTCAGCTATGGCGTTGCAATTCGATGTCGCAGAAACAGCGAAGATTCAGGGTAACAACCGCAAGGCGGTGACGTCAACGCGGAGCGCTCAGTGCTGGGGGACCTGCTCGCTAGCAGAGGTAGTGGCGGAACCGGCTGGGGGCGTCGATGTCTGGGACGACGGCGGGGCGGCTGGCGCCATCGAGCAGCAGCTCGGCGGAGGAACTGGCTTGGGCGCCGAGACTCCGGCAATATCTGAGCCGAGGCCGAGCTTTTGCAGCGTCGGGGCATCGAGTTTGCCGTTCGCTTCAATACCCTTCGCGGACTGAAACTTCTGCAAGGCGGCGACGGTATTCGAGTCCCATTTGCCGTTGGGCTGGCCCTGGTAGTAGCCGCCCCGTGCTAGCGCGGACTGGATTTCGGAGACTCGGTCGGCGGTAGGCGCCCTCTGCGAGGGCTCGCGCTTGGAGTGATGCTTCCCCTTGTGTTTCGACTGTTTCGAGGGTGTGGACGACGAACTCGTCTGCGGCGCGCGGGCAGGACCGGCCGCACCTAGGGAAGGCGCGCATGCCAGCGCCAGAGACGCGACAATCGAAAGCCATCTCATCCAGTTTGCCCCTCTTAATTGACGCTTGCTCGCCGGATTATGCTGCCCCCATCCGACTTCCCTGCTTCAATTATCGGCGTTTCGCCGGGAGACTCAAGTCGCAGAGCCCGGCGGGGGACCTATGAGGTAACGGTGAAAAGGGGCCGGACGTCGCGCCTCAGCGCAAATCGCCCGGGGGGATGCCCATGTTCCGCGCGGAGTCTTCCGCGTCGCTGATTTCGTTCTGGAGCGCGCTGGCGCGGCCATCGAGCTGGTCGAGAAGATCCGTGGTCATGCTGCCGCCTTCTCCTGGCGCGGGCCGGAGCAGAGTGATTCCCTGTGCCGAAAGCTGTTCCTGCATTCCGGCGACGGTTCCGCGGATCTGCGCCAGCTCGTCAGAGGCATCGCGGGCTTGCCGTGCCACAGCGGCCCGTTCCTCCGCGGCGGTAGACTCGCTCGCGACATGCGCGCGGCCGCGGCCTTCAACCAGAATCCCAGGCAGCATATCGTTCCGCTGAGCGGTGTCGCCGAGCGCATCAATCTGCTGCAGAATTTCCTGCCGGCGGGCATCGAGCTGGGCGATCAGGTTGTCCGTGGTAATGCCCTCGCAGGGAGCGCCCAGGACCAATCCGGTCGGCAGTCCCGCGCTCGTCGCCCGGAATTGGCGCAACTGCGCCTCACGGTTTTCGATGCCTGCGAGCTCGGCTTCGAGGGGATCCAGTTGCTGCGCGTACCACTGCGGCTCCTGCTGGGGATCGCGCAGCGCGGGCAGCGCGGATTGCACTCTGGCGGCCACTGCGATGGAACGAGCGCTGGAAGCGGCGCTGGCAGCTGCGGTAGTTTGCTTCGGCCGGTTGGCGTCGAACGCGGGATCGAGTCGTACGACATCGTCATTCGTCCAGATCTTTTTCTGGCTATCCGGCTTGGGCGAGGCCGCCGGCTTCGGGCCGCCTTCCGCAAATGTCACCACCGGAGCCGCAACGGCGAGGCACACCGCCACCGCAGCTACCATCAGAAACGAGAGACGTCCGGAATTTCGCATGGCTAAACCTCCCAAGTTCGGGCTGCATATCGCGCCTATCTGCGGGGAACGGCAGTATGCCACGTGCTGGAGACAGCTGGCAAGCCGCGCCTATTGGGCATCGCGGGTCTGTTTACGGCAGTCCGATTCGCCATCTACTCGGGAGCGGTTCGGCTTTACGCCCTGCTTTGCGGCGCAATTGGGGTGGATGGGCGCTTCGAGCGAAAGGTAGCGGGCCGAGGAGTCCATTGATGACAGGCGTGGTTGCGAAGTTAAAACACGACGATTTCGTTTCGCTCGCGGCATACGCCGCTTCGCTCGCGCCATGATGCGCGTCCGGCCGACTTGCGCGTGTTTCAATCCTCGCGGCTATTGATCATGAAAGTGGACATATGATCGAAGAACGCGCGCAGGAACTGCTCCACCTCGAGCGGCAGAGCGGCCTCCGCGAACGCTTTGTCCATCAGCTGCATCCAGCGGTCGCGCGCAACCAGATCGATCTGGAATGGCATATGGCGCCCACGCAAGCGCGGATGTCCTCGCTCCTCGATATATCGCTGCGGGCCGCCGAATCGATAGATCAGAAAATCCCTAAGGCGCTGCTCGGCGGCCGCGAGATCCGCCGCCGGATACATACGCCCCAAAACGTCGTCGTGCGGCACTTGACGATAGAAAGCCCCTACAAGCCGGGCAAAACCTTCCTCGCCGATGATTGCGTAGATGTTCTCTTCGTCCATGATCATTTCATGCGGGTTTGGCGGTGGTGTGACTCCGGCTCGCGCCGCCGCGGCACACATCTCAAGCGAGCTGCGATGCCACATCGGAAATTGAACTCGGGACGCGGCTCGGCCCGATCGGGAATCGTCAGCGCGCCGCCGGAATGGAGCCGGCCAGGTACAAGGTCAGCACGCGATCGGCGTCGGACCGCCGCGCGATCCTGAAAAGCACGTCCGCGCCCGGCTGCAGCTTCGCCATTTGCGCGCGGTAGTCCGCGAGCGAGGTGATCGCCACGTGATTGATCTCGATGATCACGTCGCCGCGAGTGAAGCCTATATCTTCGGCGAAGCTTGCAGGCTCGACCTCGGTCACCACGGCGCCCACCAGCTTGCCCACGCCCAGCTTGTGCGCGAGATCCGGCGTAAGTTCCTCGACGTGCAAGCCAAACTGCCCCGGCTCCTCAGCCTGATCGGGCTGTTCCGTATCGTCCTGCGCCGACTGCGGGAAAATCTTCGAGCGGTCCGCGACAGTGAGCGTGACGTCCTTGGCCTGCTTGTTGCGCACGTAACGAACCTGGACGGAATTGCCGATCGGCGTCTGCGCAATCGGATTCACCAGGTCGGCGCCGGTATGAACTGGCTGGCCGTTCACGTTGGTGATCACATCGCCCGCTTGCAGGCCCACCTTGTCGGCGGGGCTGCCGGGTTCCACCGCTTCGAGCACAATTCCATACGGCGCGCCGAGTTCACGCATCAGAACGGGATTGTTGCTGTTTTCTTCCTGGAAGGTGACGCCGATGGACCCGCGCACCACTTTCCCGGCGGTGACCAGCTGATTGTAAACCGTAATCGCCGTGTTCGATGGCAGCGCAAAACCGACACCCTCAAAGCCGCGACTCCCAGTATAGATCGCCGTGTTGATGCCGATCACTTCCCCGCTCAGGCTGACCAGCGGCCCGCCGGAATTGCCGGGATTAATCGCGGCATCCGTCTGGATGAATCGCTGAAACTGGTGGCCGACGTTTGATCGGTCCTTGGCGCTGACGATGCCTGCCGTGACGGTGGAGTTCAATCCGAACGGGCTGCCGAATGCCAGGACCCAGTCCCCGACCTGCACGCCGTCGGAATTGCCGAGCTTGGCCACGGGCAAATCGTGATCCGCTTCAATCTTGATGACCGCAAGGTCGGTGTCCTTATCCGTGCCGATCACGCGCGCGCTGTAATGGTTGGAATCCCCGTCGAGCGCGACTTGAATCTTGGTGGCCTGATCGATCACGTGGTCGTTCGTGAGGATGAAACCCTTTTTGTCCACGATGACGCCCGAACCCAGGCTGCGCTCCGCGTCGGGTGCATTGTCGGGCGAATCAAAGAAGCGGTCGAAGAAATCCTGAAAGGGATCGTTCTGGCCGCGAGGAGCTTTTCCGCCCCCTTTGGGCTTTTCGATCACCTGCGTGGTGGAGATGTTGACGACCGCCGGGCCAAGACTTTTTGAAATGCCCGAGAATGCACCCGATAGGCTGACCGGGTCGGGGATGGCCAGCAACGAAGCGCCGTTGGCAGCTTGCGCGCGCGTGGCCATGGCGCGGCCCGAAACCAAGGTGCCGATGATGATGCCCAGGCAAAGCGTGGCTGCGACGAGGAGCGACGCGAAAAATTTCCGGCGTCTTACCCAGTTCCATAGCTCTCGAAATTCGATCCCCATCCCCGCACTCCTTGGCCTTCGCCGGACGAAGCTAAAATTTAAGTATAGCATTGCTTGGGATGCCGCAAGCCCGAGGCTGATCGGGTTTGCCGTGATTACCACGGCCAACCGGCGGGATCGTTTTGGTGGTGATAGGTCGGCGGGATTTGTGGTGGGTCAGTTGAGAGAGCCGACCATGGCCGGCGAGCACTGTCCCGGCTAGCGCGCTAATCGTTCGAGTGGATCATTTCCGAGTACGCCATCTGTCCATCCTCAATCGACGACAGGTTTCCACTGTTCAAGAGTTTATTCACTACGTCCGCAGCGCCGTAGATCGGCTCGCCTTGGGGCATGAATCGTGCAATTCCGGTCAAGTCGTCTCCAGACGTCACGACACCTTTCTCAACGTACCGGCCGCTCCGAACCTGAGGATGTCCGATCGTTGCCACCAGCGCATTGCAGAGGCACGTCCTCCCGACTGTGTTCTCCAGTTCTCCGCCCTTGGAAAGGTATACGGTCACCGGCTCGCCAGGACAGCGGTAACCAATCTTACCGTCGGGGCCTTTGTAGGCCTCGCGCAAATAGCCAAGATCGCAAATGCGCGGCCTGGCCGAATAGACGTCGCGCTCCGACAACGTGCCCTCCAACTGCGCGACCTTGAACGGGAAACCCGTAGGCGAAGCCAGCGAATCGGTAACGACTCGTGCATCGCCCGCGATGACCTTTGTCAAAAGGGCCTGCTTGTAGTCATCCCTCAAACCCGACTCCGCACAATACGCAAACGCAGTCCCGACCTGAACACCTGCCGCGCCGGCGGCGAGCGCTTCTTGAACTTTTTCGGCGGAGCCATACCCTCCGGCAAGCCAAAACGGCAGGCCGAGTTCGCGAATCTTCTCGAGGTCCACCTGATCGCGTTCTCCGTAGATTGGTTCGCCTGCTTCGTTAAGCTGGAGCTTCCCGCGGGGAGGCGCGTTGTGGCCTCCGGCGGTCGGTCCTTCGATGACGAATCCGTCCACTCGGCCGTTGGCCCTCTTCACCATCGTTGCGGCCAGGGTGTTCGAAGCAATGATGGCGAGAAACTTGGGCCGGACCAGCGGCGCAAGCTCGCGATCCATGAATTCCCAGGGAACAAACGTCATCGTGGTGTCGTCGCCTTCCTCGGCGCCGGTGACGTGGAGGGAGTACGTTGCAGGCTTGTGGCAAGCCAAGAGATCGAGCACTCCGGGAATCTTCAGCGGAACGCCCGCGCCCATGAGGACGTAACCAACGCCGGCAAGCATCGCGCCATACAAGGAAGGCAAATGCGGAATCTGAATCTTTTCCAGGTAGTTGATTCCGACTGGATTGTCGTGGCCTTCGCGGGCGAGAAAGACTTCAACAAAATTGGCGAGGATGCACAGTTCGTTCAACTCGCGCGGGGTGTCTTTCGTGTGCATCGGCAATTTCATGTAAGACATGTCCGCCGGCTTCCCGCCGGGGATATAGAATTTGCTCCACGCGCGCTCGGCCATCAGGGGGAAAGGAAAATAGTCGAGGCCGCGGCGCATGTGTCCTCCCGGATCGCCGTCCTGCAGGCGCCGGGCGAAGATTTGATCCAGAGCCGTTCCCGAAACAACGCCGAGCTGTCCGAGCCGCGAGACTGCTTGGGCAAGCTGCCAACTGGATACTCCCGCACCCATGCCACCTTGAATGATTGTAGGATTGCTCATATGAGCAAGTATCGACCGTCCGGCGCCTCCTGATTGTCATAGTTTTGTATTAGTTACGAGGGCGAAGTAAGGAGCTGTCGGATAGGGATTGGGGTTCTTCTCGAATCTGACCAGTCCATTCGACATTTCAAACATTCCAACCGTGCGCAGAAGGAATTCCACGCCTAACCGGACAACTGTCACTCACGCGACGAGTGGCCGCGTGTTCTACGGCAGCCCCAAACTTCCGAACGCCCTGGGGTACGTAACGATTCCCCAGGGCATTTTGAACCCTTCAATCGTCTGTATCACTTTGTACGAATTAGCGTCGATCACTAACACGTTGTTGGATCGCCCACAGGCTAGCAAAATCTTCGAATCATCCGGCGTAAACGTAAAATGCCAGCACCGCTGCCCCGTTGGTGTCTCCGCAATCAGTTGCAGGGAATTTGCTGCAAATACCTGCATCTTTCTCGCCGTGGATGCCGCGATGAAGATTCTCTTCCCCTCCCGATCGAACGCCACCCCATAGGGCATCGCCGCAGTCTGAACTGTTTTCGTTACGTTAAAGCCTGAATCGATCTTG
This sequence comes from Candidatus Acidiferrales bacterium, assembly GCA_031296075.1. GTDB lineage: Bacteria > Acidobacteriota > Terriglobia > Acidiferrales > UBA7541 > Palsa-295. The sequence goes on along the minus strand of JARLGK010000131.1, from coordinate 1,702 downwards.
ACCAGGGTCCCGGAGAATTCCATCGTCACGGCGTACCCCGATCCGTCAGGCGATGCCTTCACTCCCCGCGGCCTCAGTCCGTAAGGCTTCAAATCGATCGTGCGGAACAGCGTGCCCGCATGCGTGTCGTAGATGGCGATCGTATTCTGTGCCTCGTTCGCTACCAACAGGTATTTCCCGTCGCTCGAAAACTCCAATCCTTCCGTTTCCGTGCCCGCCGCGAAGTCTAGCCCTTTCGTCCAGTCCGGAACATGGCACTGCATCACGTGGGAAGGCGGCTCATTCACGGTATTATCGTCGCCTCCGGCCGTCGAGAGTCTGCCCGTTGACCGCGCCTCGTACGATATAAAGAGCTCGTCCCCTGCGGGGTCCAGCTTCACGAACTCCGGATTATCGCCTACGTGAAATCGTTTCACCGAACGCATGCGCCGCGTGTCAAATACGCTCGCATCGGCCGTGTCTTTGTTCGACACAACTACGTACTTTCCGTCATGAGTGATATCGATCCCGCGCGGCGCCACGTTGTTCGGATGAACCCTCCGAGTCACCTTCATCGTCCTAAGATCGATCATGCTGATCCCGCCGTCCTGTTCGCTCACATAGGCCACATTTGTCGGGATCCGCACGTATCGCACATATCCCACCGCCGCGGCTACCACCAACAATGCAGCCACCCATCCCACCGTTTTGCCGGCCCTCATTTTTCACCCTTTTCGATCGCATTCCACAGAATGCCTTGCCAAATGCTAACTAGGTCAAACGGCCCAGCTCGGCAATGCGCTGTGTTTACGCGACGGCTACCTGCTCATTCGGCGGCTTCCGCTTTGGACTCTCTCGGCGTTCTTTGCCGTGAAACTTTGGTTTCCATTGCAAGTGGATCGGGCGACTGGTCGAATACATCAACGGAACGGGAGCCAGCATGAGTCTTAGTTGCGCGACAGATACTCGTCAAAAAACCGGAGGAACAATTCGACCACGACCAGCCACGCAATGCCTGCAAACGCCAATGCGAGAGACGAGAGCAATCGGAAGCTGGTCGCCAGACTTCCCGTGAGAAATTGCATCTGCGGAAGACCAAGAATCGCAAGAACTAATAAGAGCCAGCCCACAATCCTTGCAACCATTTTAAAAACGCCAATCACGGGTCGCTTGAGTGTCATATGCGCCGCTCCTGAGTTGCTCTCCCCGCCATCCACTCGTCTCGCAACTACCAACTTTCTTACCCCTATGCCACGTCGATCGCTGTGATTGAGATCACACGAGAAGCCCATTGCCCCCGTAATCAAAAGAAACGCCGACCAATTCCTCGCGACCGTGAAGCGTTACAAGTAGCGGCTGATGAGGGCGTAGGTGGCTCGGTTCTGATCCCCTGGCGGTGGGTTAACTCCTGATCACCGTCCAAATTCCCGGCTAGTGCTCCACTTCTCCGGTAAGTGCGTTAACCAAGGCTTAGCACTGAAGTCGTGATCAGTCGCGGCGGATATCGTTCGCGCGATCGTGGGTTGTCATATAACCGAACAAGCCAGCCACGCCCCAGCGTCCCTTTTTGTGGGTGATAACGTCCATTTCCACGCTGTCGTTGATGTACTCGCCGCATGTCGTGTACCGGCTCGCACCTTGAAATGCGTGTACCTTTTCAACGGAAGCATGGATGATACGACCGCCCGGCGATCCATCAGCAAGATCCCATCCCCAATTGCCT
>JARLGK010000014.1 GCA_031296075.1 Candidatus Acidiferrales bacterium | reverse complement strand
CCAGCTCGAACAGTTCGCGGCGCGGCTCGTGGGTGAAGCGGGCGTAGACCGCGTCCTGATTATTGGCGGCGATCGCGACCAGCCCGCTGGTCCGTTTGACTCAAGCCTCGCCGTCATGCAAAGCGGAATCCTTCAGAAGGCGGGGATCACGCGCATCGCCATCGGCGCATTTCCCGAGGGCAATCCAAGTATCCCGGACGTTCTGCTGACCCCAGCGCTCCCCGCGAAAGTGAATTTTGGGCGCAGCGCGGGCTTGCAGCTCACGATCGTAACGCAATTCTGCTTTGACGCCGAACCGATCGTCACCTGGCTCAAGAAAATTCGCGCCGAAGGAATCGACGTTCCCGTGCGCGTCGGTCTGGCGGGTCCAGCTAGCCTGATTTCCTTGACGCGCTACGCTCTCAAATGCGGAGTGGGAAATTCGATCAAGGTCCTCACGGAGAAGCCTGCTTTCGCGAAACTGCTGATCGACAAAGGTCCGGAGCCGATCATCCGCGAAGTTGCCGCTGGAATTGGTCCCCGGAATGGGGATGCGCTGCCGCTCGGCATCGCCGGCATGCACTTCTTCGTTTTCGGCGGATTCAATAAGACGGTGGACTGGATCAACGCCCAGCGCTCTCAGTAGCGCCTTCCGAAATAGATGGGGCGTGCGAGAATCTCCCACAATGCCGAGGTGCACCAGATGGATACCGAGGCCAAAGCGCACGCACTAGAAAGAATGACCGATCGAATCGATCGGGAATCGAGAGTCCTTCCGTACCGCTGGGGCTATTTTCAGGGCGTCGCGCTCATTCCGTGGTCTCTGTTCCTTGTCTTGGGCGCTATTCTCGATTTGCGAAAGTTCCGTGAAGATCCCGCATACATCTCTGCCATCGTCCTTCTAATCGGCGTAGTTGGACTGCCGCTCGGCCTAGGCCTGTTGTGGAAACGAAAATTCGCGCTGGTATTGGTCTACGTGACCTTCGGGCTAACCCTCGTGCTGGTTGCGATCAAGATCCCCGTAGCGAGCTTGCACTACAAGAATGAGGGTTACATCGGGAGTGCATTTTCGGAAGCGGAAATGTTGCTGCTGTGGCTTTGCTCTTTGCTCTACTACAAAAAACGTCGGGCGCAATTCCGCTAGCTGATTTTCAATCCCACAGGCCCAATATATTCCGACTGAGGCCGAATCAAGTGATCTTCCGCATGCTGCTCGATCACGTGCGCGCACCAACCCGCAGTGCGGCCGCACGCAAACATGGCCACAAACTGGCGAGGATCGAGTCCGAGCGCCTGCAGAACCAACGCCGTGTAAAATTCCACGTTCGTCCTTAAATTACGCCCCGGTTTCACTTCCGCAAGGACTCGCAGCGCGGTCTGCTCCACGTGGCGCGCGAGATCGTAGAGATGCCGGTTCTCCAGTTGCGCCTGGCCCAGGCGTTCCGCCACGCGGCTGAGTACCTCGGCGCGCGGGTCGCGCACTTTGTAAACACGGTGGCCGAATCCCATGATGCGCCGGCCCTGCGCCATCTCATTTCGCAGCCACTCTTCGGCGCGATCGGCGCTGCGAATTTCAAGCAGCATGTCCAGGACCGGCCCGGGCGCGCCGCCGTGCAGCGGTCCCTTCAGTGCGCCCAGCGCCCCGGTAACCGCGCTCACTAGATCGGATCGTGTGCTGGCGATGACGCGCGCCGTGAACGTCGAGGCGTTCATACCGTGATCCATCACGGTGACCCAATAAGTGTCGAGCGCTTTCGCCGCCGCCGGGTCCGGTTCTTTTCCATGAATCATGTAGAGAAAATTCGCCGCCAGCGGAAGATCCTTGCGCGGATGAATCGGTTCCTGTTTTCTGCCGATGCGTGCGTGAGCGGCCACAACCGTCGGGAAGCAGGCCGTCAGCCGCCTCGCTGCCGCGAAATCGGCTTCCGGCGTGATGGCGTTGGGATCGGCCAGGCCCAGCGAAAGCGTCGCGCAGGCCATACGGAGAGCGTCAATCGGCGGCGCCGCAGCCGCGCTGCGAAGCACCTCGAGCGTGATCGGCGGCAGCTCCCGCAGCTCTGCCATCTCCGCGGAAAGCTTTGATAACTCCGCCGGATCGGGCAGGTGCCCGCGCCAGAGCAGGTGCGCCGCGGCTTCAAATCCGACGTGCCCGGCGAGCTCTTCGATCGTATAGCCGCCGACGATGAGCACGCCGTTCTTCCCGTCCACATGACTCAGGCGTGTTTGCGCGGCAACCACGCCTTCCAGTCCGCGGGGTGCTCCTGTCACGTTCGAGGCCATTGAATTTTCCTTACCGTCAGCCGTGTGCTGCCATTATTTTTGATGCGGCAGCCCGGTGCATATGATTCGCAAAATCGCGACGAAACTGTGTATCCCATCCCCGGGCCGCTGGCAATAAAAAAGGGGCGGATCGAAAGCACCCGCCCCTTGCGACTTCGGAACCGTAACCGGCGCGGCTTACTTGTGCGCCGTGCGCCAGCCTTCGGCGTACGTTTCGCGAACCACCTTCGAGTACGGCACGGAACTGACGGTCACCTTCACATCGAGCTGCTTGTGGCGTTCGACGGTCGCCTTCTTGGTGCCGCCGTTTTCCTCGCCCCACACCAGCGTGAGTTCCGTCCCGATCTCTACATCCGGATCCACAATGCCGAGCGACAGCACGGACCGCTCGTTGTAGCTGTATCCGGCGAACATCGAACACCCCACGACCTTGCCGCTCTTGGTCACGATCTTGTCGTAGGAAGACGACGCGTAGTTCGAAATGGGCAGGTCAATGAATTTGTACGGATCGCCCGGTTCGAGCAGCGACTTGTACGACTTCAGGACGTCCTCGCCGTTCCACGCGAAGGTGACCTTCTTGCGCTGGGTCTTCTGGTCCATCTTCTCCAGTGCCTCGCGGCCGATGAAGTCGTGGTCGAACTTGACGAATATCCCGTAGCCCAGCTCGTACGGCGTGTTGTAGTAGTCCTCAATGTTGTTGGAGACGAAGCTTCCGGCCAGCGACCCGGTGGCTTCGTAGCCGTTCGCCGGCAGCCACTGGCGGTAGCTCTTCATCTTTTCGCCGGTGTAGACGGCCGGCAGCGGCGAAGGAATCCAGCCCGATTCGCATGTGTTGGACGCGTACGCCCGCGAGCCCACTTGCTTCATGCCGAAGTCCGCCCCCGCCTCCACGATCGCGGCGCGGATTTCTTCCCGCTCTTCGTACGGCCCCCAAATTTCTAGACCCGGAGCGCCGGCCATTCCGTGCCGCAGCGCGCGCACGGTTCTTCCCTTGATCTTGATCTCGCCCATGTTGAAGAACTTGATATCGGGAAACGGCCCGCCGTTGAGCTTCTCGATAATCTGCTTGGCGTTGGGTCCCTGAATCTGGAATCGATAGGTGATCCGGGTCACGGCCTTGCCGCCAGGGTTCGATGGCGACCGGTCGTCGCGCTTGATCTTCACGTTGTAATTTCCCGACGTGGCATGGAACTCCAGCCAGTTCGCCACCGGCGCGCGTCCCACGTAAACCAGGCTGTCCTGTGCGAGGTGGAATAGAATTCCATCGCCGATGATGTAGCCGTCGTAGTTGCACGGAGCGAACTGCTTCGCGCGATTCACCGGAAACTTCGCGAAGCTGTTCGTCCCAAGGTACGAAAGCATCTTCAGGGCGTCCGGCCCTTCCACATACAAGTTCGCCATGTGGTGCGATTGATCGAATAGAACGGCCGTATCGCGCCACGCCTTCTGCTCGTCGCGCCAGTTCGAATACTCGGAAGGAACCACCGGATAGACGTACGCTCCAATCGGAGAATTGCGGAGCATGTTCACCGGATTTCCGGCTGCCTTTAGCACTTCTTCTAAGTTTTTAGCGCTCATGGTTGCTGATAGCCTCCTCTTAATCTCTGTATTGGTAAAAGTCTACGGTCCCGCCAGGATTTCCCCGGACGCGATCGCGCCAAGCTTCTGATGTCTGTTTCGCGAAAGCAGCGCGCCCCGGATTCCAGCTGATCCTCCGGGACGCGCGCTCCTCAGGATACTAATTCTTCGCGGCGCAGCCCTGCGGATAGACGGCATCGAGCGCGCCCCAGAGAGCCTTCAGACTTCTCTCGGCCGCGCACAGCACTTCGAAATTGTCCTCGGTTTTCTGGTCGGTCAGCCACGAGCGCCAGGCGGCGCGGTGGCGCACGTCGGCTTCCTCATGCACGGCGAAATAGGCCAGCGCGCGCGGCTCCGTGATGTCGTAGAAACGCCGCAGCCCGGAGATTTTTTGCGTTGCGATTTCCGGCACCTGCGCTTCGTAGGAGTAGAACGCGGCCACGGCCTGCGTCATCGTTCCCTGCGAGCTCACTTCGTCGAATGTATCGAGCAGCGCGGCGATGCCCGGAAGCGGGCGCGCGGCCGCCAGCGTCGCTTCGCTCACGCCGAGCGACTCGGCGAATTGGCGCCAGAGCATCGGGTGCGGTGCCACCGGATCGAGTTCTTCGGCGAGGTTCTCGTTGATCAGCTCGGCGATGGGGCCCTTGGCCCGGCTGGCCAGCTGTTCCAGATTCTCGGGAAACGCCCGCACGTGTTGGTAGTATTGCTCCGCATAAAGCTGGAGCGATTCCTTCGAAAGTTTCCCCTCGGTCCACGCCTGATAGAAGGGATGCTTCAGCAGGTGGTGTTGTTCGATGAGGGTGTCGAGCGATTCAAGCAGCGTCTTTGCTTTTGCGGCATTCCTTCGCATCGCGGTTGTTCGAGTTTCCTTTCAGAGATGTTGCTGATCCAAAACCCCGAAATCCTAACCGAAATGAACGCAGAAAGCGAGAGATCGGCGGCCCGCGTTGCGTTTCGCGGCCCCCGGATGTTTCACAAGATGAAACGCCGCTGGGACTGTGGCCCGGCTTGCCCGCCGCTTCTCCGCGCCCGCGGAATGTGGTAAAAGAACTCGGCGTCCCAAGCGGGATCAAACAGGTTTTCTTCGTCTGTCAGAAAGAGGAGATTTCCATGGCACAAGCTGTCGAAGGTCGTGATGCAAAGCAGTTCATCAATGGCGAATGGACTGGCGCCGCCGATGGCAAGACGTATGTGAAAAAGAATCCTTTCAATGGCCAAGTAGCCTCCCAGGTCGCGGCCGGCAAGCGCGAAGACGCGCGCCGCGCGATCGAGGCCGCCGCTGCCGCGTTCCCCGCGTGGAGTTCGACGGCTCCCGGCGTGCGCCGCGGTCTTTTCTTGAAAGTTGCCGACGTTCTCGAACGCCGCATGCCCGAGATCGCCAAGATCACGGCGGAAGAAACCGGCCAAACCTTCGGCTGGGGAATGTTCAATTGCATTTTCAGCGTGGGCCAACTTCGAGAGGCCGCCGCGCAAGCCTACGGCATGATCGGCGAGGTGATCCCCACCGACCTGCCGGACACGACCGCCATGGCCATTCGCCAGGCCGTCGGCGTGGTCGTCGGCATCGCTCCTTGGAACGCGCCGATGATTCTCGGCATTCGCGCCATCGCCGCGCCGCTCGCCTACGGCAACACTGTAATCCTCAAAGCCTCCGAGGAATGTCCGGCCACGCATCTCATGATTGCATCGATCTTCGAAGAGGCCGGCTTCCCCAAGGGTGTCGTCAACGTCATCACCAACGCGCCGCCCGACGCCGCCGAAGTCGTGGATGAGTTGATTGCCAATCCCAGCACGCGCCGCATCAGCTTTACCGGCTCGACGAAAGTCGGCCGCCTGATCGCCGAAAGCGCCGGGCGCCACCTCAAGCGAGTCGTGCTGGAGCTTGGCGGCAAAGCGCCTATGATCGTTCTAAAGGACGCGGATATCGACGCGGCGGTATCCGCGGCGAACTTCGGCGCATTCATGAATCAGGGCCAGATTTGCATGTCCACCGAGCGCATCGTCGTCGAAAAGCCGATCGCCGAGGAGTTCGCGAAGAAGCTGGCGGCCAGGGGGCAGTCGCTGAAAGTGGGCGATCCTCTCAGCCCCGATTCGCAGCTCGGCTGCATGATCAATCCCGGCGCAATCAAGCGCGTGCAGGAGCTAGTCGACGACGCCGTCGCCAAGGGTGCCAAGGTCCTCTGCGGCGGAAAGGCGAACGGCCCGTGCTATCCGCCGACCGTGGTTTACGGCGTCACTCCCGCCATGCGCATGTACGGCGAGGAATCCTTCGGTCCGGCAAAGCCGATCGTCGTCGCGAATGACGCCGAGGACGCGCTTCGCATCGCCAACGATACTCCCTACGGCCTTTCGAGCGCCGTGTTCACGCGCGACGTGAACAACGCTCTCCGGATCGCCGAGAAACTCGAATTCGGAATCTGCCACATCAACGGCGCCACGGTGCACGACGAGCCGCAAATGCCCTTCGGCGGGATGAAAGACAGCGGCTACGGCAGGTTCGGCGGCAGCGCTGGTCTCCAGGAATTTACGGAGCTTCGCTGGGTCACCATTCGCCGCACCCCAACCCACTACCCGATCTAACGATCGGCGGGTTTTGCCTTTGGTGGCACAGACACTCGTGTCTGTGCGGTTTTCCATTAATGCGTGACGTGTCGTGCTCGATTCTGCCGAGCTCTTTGTAGGGGGCACGGCATGCTCGCCGCGCCGATCTCTGGCGGGCCGTGCCCGGCGCACATACTTGGCATCCCGCTGCTCATTCAGCTCCGCTAATGTGGAGTGCGACAGCTTGCTGCCGCTGTTCGCGGGCGAAGCTCGCTTCGCCCGCTCCTCGATTTCAGATTGCTCTGTTATTCTCTTCGGGCTAAACGATCTGATTCTTCAACGGAGCTCTCACATGCTGACAAGAATTCTCTCGCTCATCCTATTCTCCACCATCGCTGTTTCGGCCGCCGACGCTCCCTCGCTTCCTCCTATGCGCATGACTCCTGCCGAAATCGCCTCCCTGCCCCTCGACAACAATCAAATCGGCAGCTCCGGCGTCACGGGCGTCCACACGAAAATCCTATACGGCGATCCCTCGAAAGCAGGCTTCTATTCGATCCTGCTCTACGTCGGCCCTCGCACCACAATCCAGGCGCACTCGCATCGCGACAATCGCATGGCCACGGTCGTTTCGGGCGAATGGCACTTCGGCTACGGCGACCACTTCGACGCAAATTCCCTGAAGACTCTCCCGGCCGGAAGCGTCTACTCAGAACCAGCCGGCACGGACCATTTTGCTCAGACAACCAACGACGCCGTCATCGTCCAGATCTGCGGCTTCGGCCCCACCGACACCCACTACTTCGACCCCGCCAACGACCCGCAATCCCATAGATAGTGGCGGCGCTTGCTGCGTCCAGCGGAGTTGCTTGGCGCGATCCCGGCGCGGGCCTTCTGGTTTCTCCTCGCCTTGCCAAATCCCTGCGCGCTGGCGTACGATACCGCTCGCTCGGCCAACGTTCGTGGCCGGCCCAGTAACGAGCCGGGAAGGCGGCTCAGCTGGCTTACCCGTCCCCGCGGGAATACATTTCACGATGTGTGGCACGATCCCAACAACGATCGCCATGAAAGTGACAACGACATCCCTGTCCGCGCCGCCTCGCAACGGATGAATTTCGCAAGATTGAATTGAAGGAGGAAAGAGATGGCCACAGCAACGCACGCCGTACAGCTCACTGACAGCGTAAGTCGTTACATCGCAAAATCTCGCCAGATGTTGATCAATGGAAAATGGGTGGACGCCGCCTCCGGCAAGACGTTCCCCACGTACAATCCGGCGACCGGCGAAGTTCTCGCCAACGTCGCCGAAGGCGACAAGGAAGACATCAACCGCGCAGTCGCCGCCGCCCGCGCCGCCTTCGATACCGGCCCGTGGTCCAGGATCACGCCCTCGGAGCGCGGCAAGCTCATCTGGAAGCTCGCCGACCTCATTGAAAATCACGCTGAGGAATTCGCGCAGCTCGAATCGCTCGACAACGGCAAGCCCGTCACCATCGCCCGCATTGCCGACATCCCCGGCACCATCGACATGTTCCGCTACATGGCCGGCTGGGCCACGAAGATTGAAGGCAACACCATCCCCATCTCCGCTCACGGCGCAAAGTTCCTCGCGTACACGCTTCGCGAGCCCGTCGGCGTCGTCGGCCAGATCATCCCCTGGAATTTTCCGCTGATGATGGCTTCCTGGAAACTCGGCCCGGCGCTTGCCACCGGCTGCTGCGTCATCCTCAAGCCGGCCGAGCAGACTCCCCTCTCCGCGCTTCTCCTGGGCGAATTGATTCAGGAAGCGGGCATTCCGGATGGTGTCGTCAACATTGTTCCCGGCTACGGTGAAACTGCCGGCGCCGCACTCGCCGCGCATCCCAATGTTGACAAGATCGCCTTCACCGGCTCCACCGAAGTCGGCAAGCTGATCGTGCATGCCGCTACCGGCAACTTGAAGAAAGTTTCGCTCGAGCTCGGCGGCAAGTCTCCCAACGTCGTTTTCCAGGACGCGGATATTGACGCCACGATCCCCGGAGCGGCGATGGCCATCTTCTTCAACCACGGCCAGTGCTGCTGCGCGGGCTCCCGTTTGTACGTCGAAGCCAAGGAATTCGACAAGGTCGTCGACGGCGTTTCGCAGCTTGCCTCGAAGATCCGCGTCGGTCCCGGCATGGAGCCGACCACCGATATGGGCCCGCTCGTTTCCGAAGAGCAGATGAATAAGGTATGCAGCTATCTCGAATCCGGATATGCGGAAGGCGCGAAGGCCACCGTCGGCGGCAGCCGCCAGGGAGACAAGGGCTACTTCGTCAAGCCCACGGTCCTGGTCAACACCAACGAAAAGATGAAAGTCGTGCGGGAAGAAATCTTCGGCCCCGTCGTCACCGCCATCCCGTTCAAGGATGTGGACGATCTGGTCGCCAAAGCCAACGCCACGGAGTATGGTCTCGCTGCCGGCGTCTGGACTCGCGACATCGGCAAGGCCCACCGCATTGCTTCGCAGCTCCGCGCCGGCACCGTCTGGATCAATTGCTACAACGTATTCGATCCGGCCATGCCCTTCGGCGGCTACAAGCAGTCCGGCTGGGGCCGTGAGATGGGACACGAAGTCCTGAACCTCTACACGGAAGTAAAATCGGTCTGCACTCCGATTTCGTAGTTTTGGATTTGCAGTTCCGCAGGGTCGCCCACCCTTCCCGACCAGCCGGGGAGGGTGGGTAATTCTCTCCAGAAAGACCGACCAGCATGAGTTCGTCCGCCATCAGGAATTTCATGAAGCAGCAGGGATTCGCCGAGGAATCTCCCGACGCTTGCAACATGCATTTCACGGGTCTCTACTTTCAGCCGCGGATCGTCGGCTCGCTCATCGTGGTTGGTATCATCCTGGGTGCATCCGGTCTCATCGTTCCTGCTGCGACACTCTTCTTCGTCCTCTCCGCGCTGCTTTGGTGGAACGTCGCCGTGCCGGCGCTCAATCCATTTGAGCGGTTTTACAATCGCATGCTGGCCCGGCCGCGAGGAAAGCCCACGCTCGCGCCTGCACCCGGCCCGCGCCGCTTCGCGCAAGCGATCGCCGCAGCCTTTACGCTCATCGCCGCTATCGCGCTCTTGCAAGGCTGGATGATTACCGCGTGGATCTTCGAAGCGTTTCTCGTTGCCGCGTTTTCGATGCTTTTGTTCGGGAAGTTCTGTCTGGGAGCGTACATCTTTCATCTGCTGCGCGGAGAATTTGCCTTCGCGAACGCCACTCTGCCCTGGGGCCGGCCGTAGGCTGAGCCTGCGGCGAAGTCTAATGTGCGGGACGTCCGGTCACAAGAAAGGGCTCCCAGGTCGACGGTTAGTCGAGATCCGTCGAAGAATCTCTCTTCAGCTTCAGTAACGGGCGAGCAGCTGGTTATGCTGTTGCAGTGGCGTAGCACCGCTACGCCCGGCAAACTTGCTTGGCTCCGCGCAGCCATTGAGCGCCCGGACATGAGTCCTTTCCCCGTTTCCGTTTTCATGGGATATTCAGCGAAATCTTTGGAGGTTTCTTTGGCTAGCGACGCAAAACCATGGCCGTGGCCGGATTCGCTGGACGCCGTCATCGCCGCGCCCGATCATCACAAGCTTCTGTTCGAAAACGAGCGCGTCCGCATTCTCGAGGTCCGCATCGCGCCGGGCGCTCTGGTCCCCGTTCACACGCACCGCTGGCCGGCTTCGATCTACGTCGCCAGGCAGAGCGACTTTATTCGCCGCGATGGCGACGGCAATTTGCTCTTCGACAGCCGCACTGTGGGACCTCCGCCATCGAAACCCGTCGCGCAGTGGACTCCGCCACTCCCGCCACACTCGGTTGAAAATATCGGCGCCCATGAAATTCTTCTCATTAGCACCGAGCTGAAGGAGTTCACTTGACCGCTTCCCATCGAACGGTCCACAGCACGCCCGGAAGTTCTTGTAAATAAGCTATTTACATCGCTACCCGACCATTGTAAGCTTTTGTTTCCCGGCTTGGAATAGTTTGCCCTGTATTCTCAATTCATCTCGACCGGCTTACTAGCCGCGCATTGTCAATTGCGAAGCACGACCGGCCGCCGCGTTTGCGGCGGCCGGAGCCTGTGCTATAAGTAATAGGCTGCCGCAACTTGAGGAAATTGTGCCCTTTATTAATTTTCCCGCTCGCGAAATTAACTGCAAGCTCGTGTACTACGGTCCCGGCCTGGGTGGGAAGACCGCGAATTTGCAGTGGATTTACGAGCACACCGGCACCAGCCAGAAGGGCAAAATGGTCTCGCTCGCCACCGAGACCGACCGCACCCTTTTCTTCGATTTTCTTCCGCTCGATCTCGGCACCGTTCGAGGTTTCAAGACGCGCTTCCATCTCTATACCGTTCCCGGCCAGGTTTTTTACGAAGCGAGCCGCCGCCTGATCTTGAAAGGCGCCGACGGCGTCGTCTTCGTCGCCGATTCGCAGGAAGAGCGCCTCGACGCCAACCTGGAAACGCTCGACAACCTGCGCGAGCACCTGAAGGATCACAACCTCGATTTCAATACCATTCCCTACGTCCTGCAGCTCAACAAGCGCGACCTGCCGAATATCCTGCCCGTAGAGGAACTCCAGAAGCAGCTCTCCGTCAAGGGCGAGCCCGTGATCGAAGCTGTCGCCGTCACCGGCCAAGGCGTCTTCGACACGTTGAAAGAAGTCGCGAAGCTCGTCCTCGCCGAACTCAAGAAGAATTCGTAGGCCGGATCGGTTCGCCCGCCGCCGAAGCCCTCGCCTCTGCAAACTACTCGACACATCGTGTCGAGTAAAGTTGCCCGTAACTCATTCAAAACAAATGCCGGCGCCACAATTTACTCGACACAAAAAAGAGGGGTCTCGCACGCGCGCGCAGAGCGACGATAGCAGGAAATCTCGCCCGAAAATAAAACGGGAGGCGAATGCCAAAGGCATCCACCTCCCGGGGTGGGTGGGGTTTGTTGCCGAGACCCAGTAAGGGATTTTGGTGTTCCCGCGCCTGGGCGCTCCGGCAAACCGGCGTCTAGCCGGTGCCACGTGTAACTCATCCTTACCACGCAGAAAGAATGGGTGTCAACCTTATTTCTGGGGCGTCGCGAGGACGCTCTGGTCAAGCGTCTCGCGCACCTTGCGCGCCAGATCGCGCGGCGAATAGGGTTTCTGCAGCACTGGCAGGCCCTCCTGCCGGGCCTTTTGCAGCTGGGCCATATCCGGGCTATAGCCCGTCGCAAAGATCACCGCTAATTCCGGTTTTTCTTTCCGGATAATCGCGCAGATTTCCGGCCCGCTGAGTTTCGGAAGCATCACATCCAGCAACGCGAGGGAGATCTGGTCGCGATTTGCGCGAAAATCCGCCACCGCTTGTTCGCCATCGGTCGCCAGCATTACCTGGTAGCCGAGACCGGTCAATGTCTCCAACGCGAGAACGTAGTCCGTCACGCCCAGCTTGATGCACTCGACGGCCATCTCGTCGCCGAGCGTTCCCGACAGAAGGATCAGGGGGATTTCCGGGTGGATTTCCCTGGCCATCGCCAGTGCGTCCATTCCCGTCCAGCTCTTCATGCGGTAGTCGGATAGGACCACATCAAAGGGCCGTTCTTTAAGTCTCTTTTCGAACTCTTCCTTCGTCGAGACCGTTTCGGCCTGGAATTCGATCCCCGAGCTCTCGAGACTGCGCAGGCACAGCTCGAGATCGTCGGGATCGTCGTCGGCGATCAACAGCCGCAGGGGTTCCACGGCGGCGGGATTTTCTTTGGGAATGGGCCTGGGCCTGAGCATAGCTACTCGCCGATTCTATTGCGCCAGAAACGCCGCCGCCGGGGGATTGCTGTTGACCAGAAGCCAGTACATCCCGAGCTGCTCCACTACTTTCTGGAACTCGCCGAAGTGGACTGGCTTTTGAATGTAGCTGTTCACCCCAAGCTTGTAGCTTTTCACCAAATCTCTTTCTTCCTTTGAAGAAGTGAGGACGATGATCGGAATGGCTTTCGTGCGCGAGTCGGCCTTCACCTGCTCCAAAACCTGCAGGCCGTCCACCTTGGGCAGCTTCAGATCGAACAGGATCAGCCGGGGACCGCGTTCGAACCGGCGCGTGGAAAAGGCGCCGCGGCAAAAGAGAAAGTCCAGTGCCTCTTCCCCGTCGCGCGCCAGTTGGATCTGGTTGGCGAGCTTGCTCTTCCGCAGCGCGTGCAGGGTCAGTTCCGCGTCCGAGCGATTGCGAGTACTCGTGGCGATGGGCAGCGTGCGAACCGTGGTAGCGCTGAGGAACAAGAATCTCCACGTTCTGTCCGATAAGCTCCGCGCGCGTAGCCGAAAAGTTTTTCCGTTTGGACGTTCACGAACTGAATCAATCCCTCGCAGTTTACGATCACTATGGCATCGGGCGCCGATTCAAGGAAATTGCGGAACTTATCCTCTTCGCTCTTGCGATTGGCAATTTCGCGTTCGGTCACGAGGAAAGCCAGAAGGATCAAAACGACGCCGAAGGCGTAGCCCAGCCCGGCGAACCACTGGACGAGGCGCGCCCTCGCTCTCACTTCGCCGCTGCGGTGCATCAGCAATTGCCTTTCTTCTTGTTGTGCGTCCGATAAGATTCCGCGAACCTGCCCTGACATGACGCGGCCTTCCATCATCCATTGCGATTGCTCGCCTCGATTCGCAGAGGTCTGCGGACCGCCTCCGATCTGCTTATTGAGTAGAGCGATTCGCTGTTCAATGAATGACAAATTGGAGTTCGTCGAGGCGTCTCTGCTGGCCCGGATTGTCGATCGTGAGAAAACGGAGATCGGAAACTGCTTTTCGCGTTCCGTCCCTCGCATCTGCGTAGGACTTCGAGAAGTCCGGGTACCCGCTTAAGGTAAATCCCCGGTGCGCGCTTTCGGCGTCGGTCAAATTTCCAGAGACGTCCTGGATCTTCTGCAAAACCTCGCACGTGTGAATGACCCATTTCTGGGTCTCGCTTTCCAAACGCGACTGCCGATAAAAGACGAAGCCTACGGCGCAAAAAATGAATAGAGCGACGCTGTAAGCGAGCGCCACCATGCTTCTGTGGTTCATCCTGAACCTCCAGACTCATCTCGTGGTTGCAAATTCCGTTTTATGCTTTTCGAAATGAGCCGAACTTCTTCCAACGACGCGGCGATTGCCGTACCGCGCCCGGTTTTCAAGGAGAGGACTTCTGGCGTCGAAGCAAATCTTGCAATGGCAGAAAAGGGGAAGGCCCACTGCTAGCGAAGGCCTTTCAGAAGGGGATACTAGTTTGTGCTAACCCGAGCCGAAGTCAAGATGAACGAAAATTTCCATCTCGCGAGAGTCAATCGCCGAACAGATGGAAACGCGGGTTATTGCCCGGTTGCCGCTTGCGGGGGATGGCTGGCGAAGTATTGGCCGAGTTCGCCGGTAAGCTGAGTCAGTCCGGCGCGCACGTTGCGGTCCAGCGCCTCGACCACGTCGGACACTTTCTTCCCATTGACGGGCTCGTCATGCGTGTAGGCGGCAGACCAAACAGTGGTACTGGCTTTGGGATCGTACAGCTCGAGCTGGAAGGAAAAGCGACCGGAAAGCCCAGGCGATTGCACTTCGTCCAGGGCAAACAGCTGGCCACGGACAATGTAATCGCCGCGCAGATTGCTGGCGATACGCGACACGGAGCGATAACTTCCGGATGCTCGCAAAGTCTTGATGACCATGTCCTGCATCATTCCAGCGGGCGGCTCGGCCCAGCGTTCATATTCGTACGTGCCCAGCTGCGCGGTGCCGCTGCCATAGACGAGGCGGTCGTCGCGATACAGATGCGCAGCGGTGATGCGCGAAACCAGAAGAGTGACGGGAACCTGCGGGGCAGGGGCAACGGCGGGCGCCGGACCGGCGTCGAGCACGTAATATTTCACGGGCCGCGAAGCGCCGCAACCGGCGACGACTCCTGCGAGCAAAAGAACGAACGCGGCATTTTGGATCCGGCGCATCAACACTTTTCGTTCCTCCCTCTTCTACTTCGGCGGAGCCTGGCCAGGTTCGCGGACCGGCAGCCCGGAAGCGCGAATCAGGGTGTAAGGCCGCGTTTTGATCGTCTCCGTAAACTCGTTCATGTTGTCGGTAATGTGGCGGAGATTGTCGAGAATCTCGTCGAGGTTTTCCGTGTTCGTATTCAGAGTGCTGTTTAGCTGGCCAGTGATGTTGACGGCCTGATCGAGCGACTGCCGGAGATTGGCGATGGCCTTGTGAAGATCGGGGCGATCCTCGCCGATCATGGAGTCGACATGCTCGAGCGTGTCGCTCGCCTGCTTGGCGGTCTTGTGGAAATCGTCAATCAGCGGTCCCAGCTTGGCGCTCGAGGCATTCACGTTGTCGAGCGTGGAATGAATGTTGGACCGATTCTCGGCCAGCATTCCGTGGAGGTTCGCCATGGTCCCGGAGAGGTTGCTGCGGTTCTGATCGTTCAACAGGTCGTTGACGCGATCCATCGTTACTTTCAACGCCACGACGCGATCGTTCAAATTCGTGAGCAGGGTATCGGCGTTGGGCTCGAGCTGCGCGATCATTCCGGCGACGTCGGCCAGGCTGGTGTACTCGATGGATTTCAGGACCGCGCCCTTCTGCGCCCGCGGCGCATTGAGAGTGCCGGGAACGATTCCGAGAAAATTATCACCCAGCGGGCTGACGCTGGTGATTTGAGCGACGCTGTCTGTCTTGACCGGAACGTTCGGCTCGACGGAGAAGTCCACTTCCATGCGCGTGGCGTTCTGAGGGTCGCTCGCGACCTTCTCGACGCGTCCGATCGGAGGTCCGCCCGCATAGCGGACTTCCGCGCCAGGGGCCAGTCCGCCAGCATTCTTGAAATACGCTCGATAGGAGATGGTGCCTTTGGCGAAACCTCCCGAGAGCAGAAACACGGTCGCGACGAGCAAAGCAGCAGCCACCAGAGTAAAAAGACCGACAAAAGCTTGCTCGCGCCTCGATTCCATGTGCTTCCTCGTGAATTCGGGTCCCGACCCGCTGCGTCTCGTTCTGCGCCGGCTACCCGAAAGGTGCGGCGGAGTATATCACGTGACCGGCGTTTGCCAGCCTCAACGCCGCTGCGGAGGGTCCTCTCCCGTCAGCATCTGCAGGTAGTCGATTTCGGCCGCCAATTCCGGCTCGGCAACGCGGTCCAGGAACTGCCGAACCCGCGGTGCGTTGTTCTGGCGGACTTCGTCGGGCGTTCCCTTGGCGACGACGACTCCCTTATCGAGCAGAATCATTCGGTCGGCGATCAGAAAAGCGCTCGCGAGTTCGTGGGTGACCACGAGAATCGTGATGCGGAACGCTTTTTTCAATTTCAAGATCAGCTCGTCGATCCCGGCGGCGATGATGGGGTCGAGGCCGGCCGAGGGCTCATCGAAAAACAGGATTTCCGGGTCCATCGCCAGCGCGCGGGCGATGGCGGCGCGTTTTTTCATTCCGCCGCTCAATTGCGCCGGCATGTAGTTTTCAAAGCCGGAGAGACCAACCTGATCGAGCTTCAAGCGAACCACGATGTCGATGGTGGACTCGTCCAGCGGTGTGTGCTCGCGCAGCGGAAGCGCGACATTTTCGCCCACGGTCATCGAGCCGAAAAGCGCCCCGCTCTGAAACGACATCCCCATCTTTTTGCGAAGTTCGTCGCGCTCCGCACCGGACATGCCGGCGAAATTCTTGCCGTGAATCCAGATCTCGCCCTCGCTGGGCCGCTCGAGGCCCACGAGCGTGCGCAACAGAGTGCTCTTGCCGCAGCCGGAGCCGCCCATGATAACCAGCGTCTCGCCCGACGGAACTTCAAAGTTGACGCCGTGGAGAATTTCCCGCGTCCCGTAACGGACGTGCAGGTTGCGCACCTCGATGGCATTGTCGGCGGAGCCGCCGCGAGTGCTTTCTTTCGAGATGGGTTGTGCTGGCATGTCTCCTATTTTTGCGGCGCCGTGAAATAAAAGAGCGCTGTAAAGACCAGATCCACGGCGATCACGAAGAAGATGGATTTCACCACTGCCGAAGTGGTCGAGCGTCCGACCTGCTCGGAGCCCAGGCCGGTGGAGAATCCTTCGCGGCAGCCGACGGCCGTAATCACCAGGCCGAACATCACGCTTTTGATCAAGCCGCTGATGATGTCGCGCTGTACCAAGGCGTCCAACGTGGCATGAAAGTAAGTTCCCCACGTGAAGCCGGCGTTCGAGACGCCGAAGAGCCCGCCGCCCAGGACGCCCATGAAATCGGCCCAGGTGGTCAGGCAGGGCATCATCAATATCATGGCCAAAAATTTGGGTGCAACCAGGAAGCGGACGGGTTCGAGCGCCATGGTTTCGAGCGCGTCGATTTCTTCGTTCACTTTCATGGTGCCGATTTCGGCGGCAAATGCCGAGCCGGAGCGGCCGATCACCATGATCGCGGTCATCAATGGGCCCAGCTCGCGCGTCATCGAAATAGCCACGGCGCTGGCTACGAGTTGCATTGCGCCGAGCTGGCGCAACTCGTAAGCGCCTTGCAGGGCGAGAATCAGGCCGACGAAGAAAGCGATCAGGGAGACAATCGGGATCGCTTCCACGCCCACGGACATCGCCTGATGAATCGCGCGGGTCCAGCGAAGTGGTCGCCCGCGGAAAGGCTCGATGAACACAGCTCGCGCCGCGCCTCCGGCCAGGCGCGCCAAGCTGCCCACATACGCCAGACCGCCAATGGTGGCTTCGCCGATATTTTCTGTGAATGACATTCCAGGATTCGCGACGGCGGGAGCGCTATTTGCTGCCAGGAGCGCCGCTGGTGCCTCCGCCGAGGGCTTGCTCTTCGGTTTCGTGAACTTCAAAGACCTTGAGGAGGCGCGTCAGCTCGAGAACCTCGCGCGTTGACCGGCTCAGGCCATACAGTGCGAATCCGCTTTTCAAATCGCGGGAAAGCTTGAGCCCTTCGACCAGAGAGGCTACGCCGGCGCTGTCAATATATTTCACTTTTTCGAGATTAACGATGACGCGGCGGACACGCTTTTCCTTGAGCAAATCGAGCAGAATCTTGCGGACTTCGGGGGTGTTGTACAGCGTGATGTCGCCCGAAACGTCCACAATCGAAGCGTGTTCAAATTGACGCGTGGAGATGTTCATGTGCGGGGCACCCTCTGGCGCACCTGTGTTTTGCCAGAGATTGCGCCTATATGCAACCCTTTTCGAACCGAGCACGAGGCCGGAACCGCCGTTTGGCCCGAGATGGCACAATCTGGCGAAGCGCGGGCGAAACCGCCTCCTGAAATGGTCTAGCCGCGATGATCGAGAGGAATGTAGCTGCGCAAATCTTGCCCGAGATATACCTGGCGCGGCCGGGAAATCTTCTGTTCGTGGTCGAGCAGCATCTCTTCCCACTGCGCAATCCAGCCCGAAGTGCGCGGAATGGCGAACAGAACCGGGAACATGGTTACGGGGAAACCCATGGATTGATAGATGAGGCCGGTATAGAAGTCCACGTTGGGATAGAGACGGCGCGTGACGAAGTATTCGTCCTCCAGTGCAATGCGTTCACATTCGAGCGCGATATCAATCAATGGATTGCGGCCCATCACGTCGAAAACCTCGTAGGCGATGCGCTTGACGATTTTGGCGCGCGGGTCGTAGTTCTTATAGACGCGGTGACCGAAGCCCATCAGCAGCTTTTCGCCTGCCTTCACGCTCTTGACGTAGGCCGGTACGTTATTTACCGACCCGATCTCGACCAGCATGCGCAGCACCGCCTCGTTCGCGCCGCCGTGGAGCGGCCCATACAGCGCGGCCGTGGCCGCGGCCGTGGCAGAATAGGGATCCACGTGCGAGCTCCCGACGCCGCGCATTGCGGTGGATGAACAGTTCTGTTCGTGGTCCGCGTGCAGAATGAATAGAACGTCGAGCGCGCGTTCGAGAGTTGGATTCGGCCGATACTGCAATTCGGTGGTGCGGAACAACATATTCAGAAAATTACCGGAGTAACCCAAATCATTGTCGGGATACACAAACGGCATCCCCAGGCAGTGACGGTAGGCGAACGCGGCGACGGTCGGCATTTTGCCGATCAGGCGATAGGTCTGCTTGCGGCGCGACTCCGGATTGAAGATGTCCTTCGCGTCCGGATAGAACGTGGAAAGCGCGGCGATCGTCGAGATCAGCATTCCCATCGGGTGCGCATCGTAGTGAAAGCCATCGAGAAACTTCTTGATGCTCTCGTGAATGAACGTGTGATGCGTGATGTGGTAGTTCCATTCCTTCAGCTGCGAATTCGTGGGAAGTTCGCCGTGGAGAATCAGGTAGGCTGTCTCGGGGTACGTGCTCTTTTCGGACAGCTCCTCGATGGAATAACCGCGATAGCGAAGGATTCCCTTGTCGCCGTCAATGTAGGTGATCTTGCTCGCGCACGACGCTGTGTTCGCGAACGCCGGATCGTAGCTCATCATCCCGAAATCGGATTCGTGGACCTTAATCTGTCGCAGATCGATCGGCCGGATCGTGTCGTCGGCCACGGGAATTTCGTATTGCCGCCCGGTTCGATTATCAACGATCGTCAGCGTGTCGCGGCGCCCGCCAGCGGGCGTTTCGCTGCTGGCGACGGACCCAGATTTGGTCGGATTCATTCCCTGATCCCTTCCGGATGTGGCAAACAAGAGTTTGTGTTCCGATTGCGAGTAACAATGTACACCAAAATCCCCGAGTGACGAACCGGATTGCGTTAAGTATCGGCCGATTTGAAACCTAGATTTGCCATACGGATCAATACGTTGGACCGTGAGGCAAGCAGAATGACTCCGGCTGCCTAACGCAGTACCGTTCGAACGGTACATTACCTCGACATACTAGCCGGAATCGGCCAGCGGGGCCTCCGTGGCGAATTCTGTGCGTTCGTTGAGGCCCCGCACGCTGACGGCCCACGTGTTGGCATCGAGCTGAGTCACATCCGCGCCCGGAACCATCCGCAACAAGTCGGGAAGATTTCTCGAGCCCGAGCGGCGGATGTCCTCTTGGGTGATCACGAAAACGGCCGAAGCCGTGTCCGAGAGTTTTTCCGCCTACTTTGAAACGGAAATCACCTCGATGTTCATCAAGTCTTCGAGGCTTCGGTCCGTGAGGTCGGCGGTTCTTTGCTGCGACCACGCCGGCAGAGAAAATGGCAGAGAGCGCGGCCGTGCGAATGAATCTCCTTGCACCATGACCTACGGCAACTGTGCGCTTACGTTTTTCCGACACCCTTCGGCCCTCGCAATCTGGGCGCGCACACTGGCAGCGCTCCCCTGAATGAACTATCGGCGCAGATACGGAAATGCATTGATGATCCGGCATGGGGCTTGTGCCCCAGACTTGCAACTAGGGCACAGCCCGTGCGCCGCGGCTCACGTTACTTGTAATCAATAAGTTATGAGCTGTATCGGAATGGAACCCTTGCACGCTGGGTGGCGAAAACGAGCCCGCTAACTGGATGCCACCCTCGCCCAACGATGTTAATGTCCCGTTAAAAGCGGACGATGGGACCACCACCTGCTTGCGCCGAAGGTGGTATTTCCCGTATCGTGTGGACGACCGCCCGAAAGAGAATCGATGAAACGTGTTCTGGTAATCGAAGACGACAAGGATATTGTCGAGTTGGTGAAGTACAACCTGGAGAAGGATGGCTTCCAGGTTGCCGCGAGTGCAGATGGTGCGACGGGGCTCGCGCAAGTTCGCAAGACGCCTCCCGATCTGTTGATTCTCGACCTGATGCTGCCGAGACTGTCGGGCCTCGAAATCTGCAAGGAAGTCCGCAAAGACGTCAGCTTGAATCGCCTGCCGGTTTTGATTTTGACGGCGAAGGGCGAAGAAGCAGACCGCGTCGTGGGATTGGAACTCGGCGCGGACGATTACGTGACGAAGCCGTTCAGTCCGCGCGAGCTCGTGGCCCGCGTGAAAGCGCTTTTGCGGCGCACCGAGCCGGGAACGCCTGCCGAGAAGCCCATCGAAATCGGCGTGCTGCGGATCGATCCCGCCGCCTACAAAGTCACGCGCGGCGGAAAGCCGGTGCCGATGAGCACTCTCGAATTCCGGCTGCTCTACTTTCTGGCGGCGCGCCCGGACCGCGTCTTCACACGCGATCAATTGCTCGACGGCGTCTGGGGAACCGAGCGGTTCGTGACGCCGCGCAGCGTGGACGTATATGTGCGGCGGTTGCGCGAGAAGATCGAAACCGATCCGCAGCATCCGGCCTACATGAAGACGATTCGCGGCGCCGGCTACCTCTTCGAAACCCGTGCGACCTAGGCTTTTCTGGAAATTGGGGCTGACGTATTTCGCCCTGCTGCTGGGCTTCCTGCTTGCCGTTGATTTCTACTCCTCCCGCGTTCTTCGGCGCGATTCCATTCGCTCGGCCGACGATAAGCTCGCCTCGGTCCTGAATGTCGCGCAAGCGCGTCCGCCGAGCGTGCAGGATGCCACCGAGCTTCGCGCGTGGACCGAATGGATCGCTCGCAGCGGCGCGCGAGTCACCTTGATCGACGACTTCGGCCACGTCCTGGCGGATTCCGAGCGCGATGGGGAGACCACCCAAAATCTTCTGAGCCAGCCGGAGATCCAGCAGGCATTCGCCTCGGGCGAAGGAAGTTCGGTGCGCCACAGCGCAACGCTGGGCCGCGATCTTGTTTATCGCGCCGCGCGATGTGAACAGGCCGGGGGGCCAGCGATCGTGATCCGCATGGCGCTGCCGCTCGCGCAAGTGGACGCATCGCGTTCGGAGTTGCGGCGAAGGATTTACGCCGCCTCGCTGCTCATCCTTGTGCTGGGCGGCCTGAGTTCGCTGATTTATTTCCGGATGTTCGCCGCCCGCGTCGAACGGCTCAAGAATTTTCTGCACCGCGTTTCAGACGGAGATTTTCGTCCCTTGCCCGCCGAGCGCCCGCGCGACGAACTCGCCGATCTGGCCACGGCGCTGAACGAAACGGCGGCTTGGATGGACAGCACGATCCGCTCGCTGAGCGGCGAGCGCAATCGTTCGAGCGCGATCCTGCGAAGCATGGTGGAGGGCGTCGCGGTGATCGACGCGCAGGAAAGGCTTGTCTTCTGCAACCGCGCCTTTTCCGAGATTTGGAATCTCGACTCGGCGGCGGTGGAGGGGCGTCCCGTAATCGAAGTAGTCCGCAATTCGGATCTGCTCGGGCTTCTTCGCCGGGCTTTGCGCGGCGAAGAAGGCCTCCGGACCGACATCGCGATGGGCATCGTCCAGCAGCGGAATTTTTCGGTGACGGCCGCGCCCGTGCAGGCCCTCGAGGGAGCCCTGGCGGGCGACAAGCCATCGGGCGCCGTTGTCGTACTGCACGATGTGACCGAGCTGCGTCGGCTCGAACGCGTGCGGCACGATTTCGTCGCCAACGTCTCGCATGAGTTCAAGACGCCCCTCACGGCGATCCAGGGTTTTGCCGAGACGCTCCTTTCCGGCGCTCTCGAAGATCCACGCAACAACCGCCGGTTTCTCGAAATCATCCGCGACCACGCCACGCGCCTCGCCGTCTTGACCGACGATTTGCTGAAGCTCGCGCGCATCGAAGCGGGCAAACTCGAGGTGCAATTCGGTCCGGTCCAATTGGCGGACGTGATCGAACGCTGCACGGAAACCTCGCTGCTGAAAGCGAACCGGAAGCGGATTACGCTCGAAAGCGATGTGCCCGCCAACTTGCCTGCCGTGCGCGGCGATGCCAGCCTGCTGCGGGATGTCTTGCAAAACCTGCTCGACAATGCTGTCCAGTACACGCCGGAAGGCGGCCGAGTCCGCATCAGCGCGGCGGCCGGGCCGCGCGAGGCCGTCGTCACGGTGGATGACACGGGCATTG
>JARLGK010000130.1 GCA_031296075.1 Candidatus Acidiferrales bacterium | reverse complement strand
TTGGTAACGATGGGCGAGATTCAGCGCGAGATTCAGCGCGGGATTCAGCGCGGGGAAGTCTGGTGGGCGGACCTTCCCGAGCCGCGTCGCTCCGAACCAGGATACAGGCGGCCGGTGCTTGTGGTGCAAGCGGACTCTTTCAATCGAAGCCGGATTCAAACCGCAATCGTCGCCGCGATCACCACGAACCTGGACCTGGCGGAAGCCCCCGGCAATGTGTTGTTGCCGGAGCGGTCCGCGGGCCTCACGCGGGCCTCGGTGGTCAATGTCTCCCAGCTCCTGACCCTGAACCGCAGCTTTCTGACTGAGCTTGCCGGCACGTTGCCGCCGCGCCTGCAGCGCTCCGTCGATGAAGGGTTGCGCACGGTGCTGCAACTGTAGAGGCCCGAGTCGGTCCTCGAGCGTGGGGAATCGGAGCGGGTGAAGAACGTGGGAACCAGCTCATCACGCGCTGCTGACCGGCGGTACGATGAATGCGAGGCCACTGGGTATCGGCTATGGTCACATTGCTCACTCTCCGCGAGGAAAAACGCGAAGCGATCCTAGACTTGGCGCGGCGCTATGGCGCGGCAAAAGTGCGAGTCTTCGGGTCTGTCGCGCGCGGCGAAGCCACGCCGGAAAGCGACGTCGATTTGCTGGTGGAATGGGAGCCCGGCAGGTCGCTGCTGGACCACGCCGGCCTCGTGCTCGACTTGCAGGATCTGCTCGGCGCTCCTGTCGAGGTTGGTACGGAGAAGTCCCTGCACTGGTTTGTTCGCGATCGCATCCTCGCCGAGGCAGTGCAACTGTAAGAGACGAGCAACTTTACCCGTATCATATGCTGGCGCGCGGTGAGGGGGGACGTCCGAAATTTCCCTTTCCACTGCCGTTGGTCAGCCGCGCTTCGCGGCGAACCCAGCGTGGCGCATGGGATTTGCGTATACTGTCCCTGGATTTCCTGGATTTGGGATGTCCCTGGATTTCCTTGGATTTCCTTGCCCGAAGGCTGGCGAGAAAACCAGCGCTGCTGCACAGCCGATTAGCAGAATCTCCGCCGCAAAGGTTGTCAGCCATGCGGTTCTCCAGAATGATTTCACGTTATTGACCTCCCGCCTTTGAGGGTCGCCTGCCGTGATTGTAGCGCCACTTTCAGGTCGGAAACTGGGAAACGGAAACGGACGGAAACCGGACAGACCACCCCCAATTTGCTTCAGTTATTCCAAAGCAATGGACAGACGATCCGGCGCTCTTCCCCGACACGCGCGGTGGTGCGACGTTTCTGGCCTGCCACGATGAGCGATCTGCGGCTTTCTCTTCATTCAGTATTCTCCCTGCCGCTTACCCTTGGTCCTTAGTCGCGTTGGGACGGGTCAGGCTGCCCCGCTTCCCCGCTTCCCATATCACCGAGTGAGACTCTTGTGTTTGGGGGAGGACGACCCTCGCTTTGCGTGGGTACCGAAAGTAAGAGAGCCGTCGCCCCTATAGAGGTAAATTGAGCGCGCGAAGAACTCAGTTCCGAGCTTGTCCATCTCGATCGCTTTTGCGTCGATCTCCGTTGCGGTGGGTGCCGTGAACTTAGGCTGCTTCTCACGGTCAAGGATGGTCAGGAACGGCCGCCAGTGAACGATGTTGTTGCGGAAGTCGTTCAGCTTTTCGGCAGCTGAACTGAGCGATTTTATGGCATCAACGAATGCTGCGTGTGCCCGATCAAGTTCAGCGCTCCTTACATAATGCTCACGGAGGTCCGCCACCAGCCCACGTAAGACTTTCACCTTCTGCCGGAACGCGAGTGGCTTCAGTGTTTGTTCGATAAGACTACTCTTTTCGCCGCTTGAATCGGAGACGATAGTCCGTATGAGCACTTCGATGCCGTGCTCCATCCAGTTGAAGTTAATCGTCATCCGTCCGATGGCGCGGGTTTGGGCGAGGTTCAAGTTGCTTGCAGCAGTCCGACTCGTTCGCTTCATCGTGGTTCTACAGAATAGCGCAAAATCGCCCAGTAATTCGTGCATCCGCGATCGAATCCGGGGACAGTGCAAATCCCGTTCTCAATCCGGTGACAGTACACGCAAATCCCGTTCTCATTAAGAGGCGAGGCTGCGCTCATTCTGCCGCTCGCGCCGAGCTGCAACGTAGCCCGCTGAAGCGTCCGCCACTCTCCGGCCCGCTTTCATGGCGCCGCGCGCTCGCGGTTCCACCATTGACAAGACCACTCCCATGGGTATTGGCGTTCGTCGGCGCATCTTCTACGCCCCCCGTACTCGCGGCAGCATCATCGCACTCATGATTGGTCACCTGAATGGAAACACCTTGGGGACGCCATCAGCCGGGAATGGAAAGATGGGCGTCCAGCCGTGGAACATTCCAATGCGGCCCTGCAAGCGGGGCGTGCACCGGTCAAAGCGCGGCTGGCCATCGCCGCGCCCCATGTAGAAGGCGCAGGATCGTTACCAGATTGCGGGAGACGCGATAGGCGGCAATGTATGGTGTCCCGGTGATCACCAGTTCGCGGGTGCCGCCGACACGACCAAGTCGTCCGATATCGGCGTGCGAAGCCAACATGCCAGTTTGCCTTCGCACCTCGTCAAGTATGCGATAGGCGGCATCCGGAGAATCCTCAGCGATGTAGGTAACCAGTTCGGTCAAATCGGCGTGCGCCAACGGATGCCACTCGACCCTCACGCCCTGGCCTTTTTGTGGGCGATCCGGTCAACGATGGCCTGCGTTTCGTCCATCACGGCATCCTGCGGAATGCCTCGGCGCGGGTCGTCGAGGGCACGCCGCACCTCGGTGCGGAACCAGGCGTCATGCTCCCGCGCCTCGCGCTGGCGTCGAACGAACTCACGCATAAACTCGCGCACGATCTGCGATGCAGGCCGGTGCGTCGCTTCGGCTTCGGCCGTGAAGGCGTCCCGAAGTTCGATTTCCAGTTTAACCGTGAAGACGGCTTCCTTCGGCATGCGCGAACCTCCAGTGTACTTACTATGACTATACTACGTCATTACTCTAAATCTAAATCCCGAAATCCCGAGACAAAGCCCGAATCCCGGGACAGTGCCGTCAAATCCCAACCTCGAACGGCATTGCCGCTCAGGCGCCGCATCCTAAATTCGGGAATCTGGAGCGCGCGCCGGCTTGCCCTTTCTTGGATTCCCTGGGGCCTACGCCGGCATCTCATCGCCCTTGCCGCGCGCCTTCCCGCCCTTACGCTTCATGATCTTGTCAAAGGCTTTGAAATCCGCCGTCGCCTTCCGGTCCGCGAAGTACGTCGCTGTCTGCAGCGCCGAGACCTTCTCGGCCACCGCCGTGGCTATGAACTGATGGAACCTCGTCCGGTCTCCCCGGCTTAGCAGCTCAACTGCCCCCATGAGCGAACGCGGCAGCCGCAAGGGATAGGTTTGGGTGTCTTTCATCGCGGAATCCTCGCTATTGGCTCTCGCGGGAGCAGAACCGCGCCCCAAATTGAGATGTCGCACTACCATAATTTCGCAGGTTGAGTGTCATCAAAGCACACGGGCGACCAGGGACGAACGCCCCGCAATCTTGTCGCCTGCCCATTTCCGCTTTCTCGCTCCCGCCACGATCCCTGCCGTTATCATGGTTAGGTGATGCCCCGCACCGAAATCCCGGAACTAGCCTCGCAGCGCGTTGCTCGCATGGAGAGCGCGCTCGGCGGTGTTCTGCGCGGTAAGGAAGAGGTGGTGCGTCTCTCGGTGGTCTGCCTGCTCGCGCGCGGCCATCTGCTGATCGAGGACGTGCCCGGCGTCGGCAAGACCACGCTGGCGCAGGGGTTAGCCCGGCTCGCCTCGTGCGGATTTCAGCGGCTGCAGTGTACCTCCGACATGCTGCCCGGCGACATCCTCGGAGTCACGGTTTACAGCGCCAAAACGGGCGAATTCGAGTTCCGCCGCGGGCCGATCTTCACGAATTTCCTACTCGCCGACGAGATCAATCGCGCCACGCCGAAGACCCAGTCGGCGCTGCTCGAAGCGATGAATGAGCGCCAGATCACCATCGACGGGGTGACCTACCCGATGGCTGAGCCGTTCATGGTGGCCGCGACGCAGAATCCCGTCGAGCACCGCGGTACCTACCCGCTGCCCGAGTCGCAGCTCGACCGATTTCTGATGCGCGTGCGCATCGGCTATCCGGGCGAGGAGAGCGAGCGCGAGATCCTGCGCAACGGCCACGATCCGACGGCTCACGTGCTCGAAGCGGTGTTGACCGGGACTGAGTTGATTGAGACGCAGAACGACGTGGAACGCGTCACGGTCGAGGATTCCCTGGTGAGCTACATGCTGGAAATCGTGCGCCGGACGCGCGAGCACGACGGGCTTGCTCTGGGCGTCAGTCCGCGTGGTGCGCAGGCATTGTATCGCGCCTCCCAGGCCCTTGCACTGGCCGAAGGCCGGGCGTATGTTCTTCCCGACGACATCAAGCGGCTGACGGTGCCGGTATTCGCGCACCGAGTCGTTCTCAACCAGCGCGCCAGTCTCGTGGCGCGCTCCACCGAAGCCGCCGAGCGGGTTCTCAACGAGATCCTGAGGCAGGTCGAGGTGCCGATCTAGTTTTAGCGAGACAGGAGACCAATGAAGACTGCCATCGTGGGTCTGCCGATGACCGGCAAGACCTCTCTGTTTACCATCCTCACCGGCGTGCACGAAGCCACGCGCATGGGTTCCACCGAAGCGCGCATCGGCATCACGAAGGTCCCGGACTTGCGTCTGGACGCTCTCGCCAGGATCTATGAGCCGCCCAAGGTCACGCACGCCACGGTCGAGTTTCTCGATTTTCCATCGATCTCCAAGGAAGTCCTGCGCGACCCGAGCTATCTTGGCAGCCTGCGCGTCGCCGACGCCATCGCGCACGTGGTCCGCGTATTTGAAGACGAC
>JARLGK010000129.1 GCA_031296075.1 Candidatus Acidiferrales bacterium | reverse complement strand
TTCACCGCCGGCGGCGGAAAATCCATGACGACCACATCACGGACGGCTCGCCCGGTGCCGTCCCGCCAGGACGTTTCAAGCGCAAGCCAGCCCCGGACTTGATCGGGGTGAAGACCGGTCGGTGTCAGGAAAATGCGTCAAATCAAACCGGAGGCCCGCCTCGATGCAATCGAAACGGAAGAGGCTTTAGACGGAAGGATGCAACAGCGCCAGACGGACGAGGTCCGCGGTGTTTCGCGCTCCGAGTTTTCGCATCGCCTCGGCGCGATGGCTTTCGAAGGTCCTCGGGCTGATATTCATCCGCAGCGCGCCCTGCTTGTTGGAGTAGCCCTCGCTGATCAGGCTCAGGACTTCGCGCTCGCGCTTGGTCAGGGGTTTCTGGCCGGCGCCTGTCGAGAACATGACGCCCGCGGCGCGGCCCGCTTCCTTGCCGCGGCCGGCGCGTTTTTCCAATCCGGCCTTGCGGCCGGGTTCTGCGGCCGGTTCTTCGTGGTTGTCCGCGATCTGCTTGATCATGGCACAGACGCGCTCGGTCTGTTGCAGCGCGTTCTCGACCACCTGCTGCAGGTAAACCCGGTTTCCCGCGGCCTGCGACAGTTGTTGGCTGTGTTGCTTGATCTCACCCATGTAGAGCAAGAGAGCGGTCAAGGGTCCGTTGAGCTGCCGGGCGATCACGGCGCCGGCTTCATCCATCGCCCGCGTCCGCGCAGCCGATAGTCGTACCGCTTCCAGGTCTTCGTCGGGAGATGTGGCGCCTTCGATCCACTTCGAGAAAGGCGAATCACTGATTCGGTTTTCTGGATGTCCCATACGATTTGTTTAACGAGCCTGCACTCTGCGAGGGTTAATTTTTTACTCAGTAAGAATACGGGGTTTATAGCGGAGCACGCAAGGAGGCCGCTGATGACCGATTTGGGAATCCCAGCAAAAACAATCGAAAAGCGCCGCCAATGATCGAGTTGCGACAAAAATCTACGTAGTTCTACTGATAGTAAAAATGCCCCCACCTTAAAGAGCGACCCCCGTAGTTTCACGGGGGTCGGCGTTTACTCCTTAATCTAGCACCAACTGTTTTCGTGGTTTGATGCGGGAACTTTGGAGCCGCGCTACGGCTCCCGTCTGGTCTCCTCGCAGAAGATCTCGTCGTAATGGCACTGGCCGATCGGATTCAGGAGTTCCTGCAGCGGCTAACGCCGCTGACGCGGAACTGTCTGTTGACGGAACTCGAGCGGCTGGAGATTTCCGAGGCCGAATTGCCCGGCAGCGCCGAGCTCCTTGCCAAACTGCGCGCGGAATTCCGCAAGGATGGGTCGACTCAAAATCGCGCCAGCAATGCCTCGCGGTATTTCTTTGCGCCTTTGGAACCGCTGCTTGTCGACGGCGCTCCCGAGCACGCCAATTCCGGCCGCATCCTGCGCGGTTCGCTGGCTGCGATCTGGGAGTGGATCAGCCGCGACCTGTTACCGACGATGGCGCGCGATTACATCAAGAAGATCGAAGAGCTGATCGCCACCAACAATCAGAAGGAAGCCAAGCAGGTCGCCGCCACGTTCCAGACCAAGGTCATGAAATATCTGGAAAGCACGCTCGGCTCGCCGGATGGCGCCAACCAGACCCGCATCAAGCTCGCGACCTATACGGCCTCGCGCGTGGCTTACGACGACTTGACCAAGATACTGAGCGTTTTGCGCGCACGCGATGCGTTGGCAAAGTTCGATGAAACGCTGCCGCCCGCGATCCAGAAGTTCGACGACGCGAAAGTCGCCAAGATAACCAGGCTGCTGCATGCGTTCGGAAAAGCCCACGCCGAGGAGATCCCGTTCGCGCTGGCGCTGGTTGCCAAACGTCTCAAAACCCCCTGGCACCTGATCCGCCTCGCCACCAAGGCCGCGCCCAGCAAGAACGTCGCGGATGTCGCCGCCACGCCTTATGCGATCGTGGTCTCGATGGTGCTCGACCGGCTGGAAGACGGGCGGGCGGCGTTGCGCGTTGCCCTCAAGAACAACCGGGTTCTCGTCGCCAAGGAACTTCTGACCGAAATCTACGACACCGAATACGCGCTGCAGGTTCGCATCGACGGGTTCGGCCAGTCCGACTGGGGAAGCCGGCTCGACCACCTGATGAATTCGATCGCCGCGCTGGTGGAAGCCGAGGTCGCGCGGTTTCCCGACAACGTCGGCCACGTCCTGGGTTCGCGAAGCCTGCGCAGCCATAATTCGCTGGCCGGCCGCCTGACCTATCTGGCATTTAAGGGCCGTGACGCCGTCAGCGACGGCGCGGCCTATTGCAAGAAGCTGGTGGGCGCCAGCTGAGCGATCAGGCTGTCGCGCGTCACGGGTTGAGGAATTTCCTCAGAAATCGTCCGGAGACGACGAACCTGAACCACCAATAAGCCATCCGCCGCGTCTTCATGTTTCCCCCTCGATCGTGGGAGTGAGCCCGGCCAGCCTCATTCATAGCGCCAAACCGGGCGGCAGCGTGTGAGATGCTTCACATCCGCCGCCACGATCGCCCGCGGACGAGAACTGGATGCGGGGCGGCGAGTTTGCGATGATCGCAGTCCGCAGTTCCTGCAAATGCGATTCCACATGCAGCAATG
>JARLGK010000128.1 GCA_031296075.1 Candidatus Acidiferrales bacterium | reverse complement strand
GGATCGTGGATGACGAACCCCGGCGCGACCTCGCCTATGAGGTAGATTCGCGCGCGCAGGTGGACATGAACGTGGTGATGACCGGCGGCGGACGCTACGTCGAGGTGCAGGCGAGCGCCGAGGGGCGCCCGTACACGAACGAAGAATTGCAGCAGCTTCTCGATCTTGCGTCCGGCGGCATTCGCCACCTCAGCAAGTTGCAGCAAGAAGTCGTGGGCTTGAAATTCCGTGGCCGGTCGCGATAGTTGGGCTGAACGCATGCCCGTGCGAATCGTGCTCGCGTCTTCCAACCCCGGCAAGCTGCGCGAGTATCGCGAACTCGCCGCGGGCACCGGGATCGAAATCGATCTGCTCCCCAATTTTGAGGAACTTCCCGCGTTCGAAGAGTCCGCGCCGACGTTCGCGGAAAATAGCGCGGGGAAAGCGCTGCACTTCAGCCGGTTCACGGCCGAAATGGTTCTCGCGGACGATTCGGGATTGGTGGTGCCCGCTCTTGGCGGCGCGCCCGGAGTTCACTCCGCGCGTTACGCCGGCCCGAACGCCACGGACGCGGACCGCGCGAGCAAGTTGCTGCGCGAGCTGGAGGGGAAAACGGGCGAAGAACGGGGGGCGCGGTTCGTCTGCGTCATGGCCGTTGCACGCCAGGGGCGCGCGCTCGCGGTCGTGTCCGATTGCGCAGAGGGAGTCGTTGCCGGCGAGCCACGCGGAGCGAACGGATTCGGTTACGATCCCATTTTTTGTTTCCCGGATGGCCGTCGCACCTATGCCGAGGCATCCGCGGAGGAAAAAAATCTCGCGAGCCATCGGGGAAAGGCATTCCGCAAGCTGATTGAATTCCTGGTCCCGAAGAATTAGCTGTCACTTTCCTACAGCCTCTCGCATCTAAGCCTAGGTAACAAAATTTCTTGCCCCGGGACTCCCTGCAGGAGTACAAAAGGGAACCCTGCCTCTGAGGTGACTAATGGCGACCTTCCGACTAGCGCCGCACCTTCGCCCGGTTCTACATTCCCGATTGGAAGAAGCACGCGCGCGGACCGACGCGTTGTTTGAGTGCCTGCCGCCGAACTCGTTTTACGACCGCCCGATCCCGGAACGTCATCGGCTGATCTTTTATCTCGGGCACCTGGAGGCGTTTGACTGGAATCTGTTCGCGCCCGCGCTGGGCCTCCAATCGCGCGACGCGGATTTCGACAAGCTTTTCGCGTTCGGGATCGATCCGGTCGGCGAAGGGCTGCCAACCGACATGCCCGGAGATTGGCCGAACATCGCCCGAGTGGAAAAATACAACCGGCAAGTGCGCGAGGCGCTCGACGAAGGCCTAAGTGGCGCCGAGGGGCTGCGAAGCACGGCTCCGGAGATTGCCGACGGCACGCTGTTGCATGTCGCGATCGAACACCGGCTGATGCACGCGGAGACGCTGGCGTATCTGTTGCACAATCTGCCGGTCGCGCGAAAAATTTCCCAAGGCGGAACTTTTGCCGATCCGCGCCCTGCGCCAAAGCCGCGGGCAGTAACGATTCTCGCGGGCATAGCCACGCTGGGCCAGTCGCGCGATTTGCCGCAAGTGTTTGGCTGGGACAATGAATTCGGCGCACAGGAAATCCACGTGCCGAGATTTTCGGTGGACGCATTCCCCGTGACCAATGATGAATTTCTGAAATTCGTGCGCGCCGGTGGATACCAGGACGCCAGCTTGTGGAAACCCGAGGACTGGGAATGGAGACATCGGGAGCGGCTGGAGCATCCGCACTTCTGGGTGCCGCGATCGAGTTCGCTTGCGACAGACCCGGACACGCAATGGGAATACCGAGCCATGTTTGGAGCGATTCCCCTGCCGATGTCGTGGCCGGTTTACGTGAGCCACGCCGAAGCTTCTGCTTTCGCGCGATGGTCAGGCAAGAAGCTTCCGACCGAGGCGCAGTGGCATCGCGCAGCCTACGCTGTTCCGGATGGAATCGAGCGCGCGTATCCCTGGGGCGATGCCGCGCCCGATCGGTCGCGCGGGAATTTCCATCATGAGCGCTGGGACGCGACGGCGGTGGACGCGCATCCGGCGGGCGCGAGCGCATTTGGAGTCTTCGATCTGCTGGGCAATGGATGGGAGTGGACCTCGACAGAGTTCGGGCCTTTGCCGGGATTCGAGGCGTTTTCGTTTTATCCGGGCTACTCGGCTAATTTTTTCGATGGAAAACATTTCGTGATGAAGGGCGGATCGCCGCGGACGGATGAATGCATGCTGCGCCGATCCTTCCGGAATTGGTTCCAGCCGCACTACCCGCACGTGTACGCCACATTTCGCTGCGTGGAGGAATAGCTCATGGCGTCAGCTCCGCGAATGACACCTGCAAGTCCGTCAACTCAGATCTTGTCGGAATTCTGCTCGGACGTCATGGTCGGACTGAGCCAACCGGGGCAAAAGGAACTCCCGTCGAAGTATCTCTACGATGAAGTGGGATCGGCGCTCTTCGACGTCATCTGTCTTTTGCCGGAGTATGGCTTGAGCCGCGCGGGAATGCGCATGCTCGAGCGATACTCCGGCGAAATCGTCAGCCGCGTGCCGGGGCCGGTGGTGGTCGCGGAACTTGGCAGCGGAAGCGGCCAGCAGACGCGCTGGGTGCTCGAAGCGCTGGCGCGGCGGCAGCGCGTGAATTACTACCCGATCGACATTTCCGGCAGCGCGCTTTTCCGGTGCCAGCAGGAGTTGGGACAGATGGACCTGGTGAGCATCGTGGGATTCGAGCGCGCCTATCTCGACGGGTTGCAAGAGGTGGCCGCGCGACGACGAGACGGGGAGAGGTTGTTCGTTCTCTTCCTGGGCAGCACGATTGGAAACTTCGACCGCCCTGCCGGCGACCAATTCCTGCGCGAAGTGCGCTCGATCCTGCGCGAGGGCGATGCGTTGCTGCTTGCGACCGATCTGGAAAAACCGGTCTCGAAGCTGATTCTGGCGTACGACGATCCGGCCGGCGTGACGGCCGCGTTCAACAAGAACCTGCTCGCGCGCATCAACAGGGAACTCGACGGGGATTTCGAATTGCAGCGTTTCGAGCACGTGGTGCGATGGGACGAGGCCGAGCGCCGGATCGAAATGCACCTGCGCTCGACCGTCTGGCAGCACGTCACGATTCGCAAGGCGGGCTTCCGGTGCTATCTTCGCGAGGGCGAAACGATCTGGACGGAGAGTTCGCACAAGTACGATCCGAAAGCGGTTGTGCAGATGGGCGAACGCTCCGGTTACCGCTGCGCGGGGCAGTGGCTCGATTTCGAGTGGCCGCTGGCGCAAAATCTTTTTTTCGCGGTGTAGTGGAAACGGGAGGATGAAAGTGGCCAAAGCCCTGTGGAACGGCGCGGTGCTCGCCGAGAGCGATCGCACCGTGGTTGTGGAAGGGAACCAATATTTTCCCCGAGATTCCGTTCACGCCGAGTTCTTTCAGCCGAGCGACACGCAGACGGTTTGCCCCTGGAAGGGAACCGCGAGCTATCACCATGTCGAAGTGAACGGCGAGCGCAACGCCGACGCCGCCTGGTATTATCCCGATCCGAAGCCAGCTGCCGCGCAGATCAAGGATCACGTCGCATTCTGGAAGGGCGTGCGCGTCGAGCTCTAGCCGCAGCTGTGCTATATTTTCCGCTCCATGGCCGGTACTAAAAAGAAAAAATCCGCACTGAGGAAATTCGCCTCTGCGCGAAAATCCGCGAGCCCGGGCTCGCAAAGGGACGCGGCTCGCGGCACCGCGGCTGGGAAGGGAATTGATCCCGGGCGCGTTCGGGCGATTCTGAAGGGACTCGACGAGGCCTATCCCGCGGCTACGTGCGCGCTGAGGCACGGCAACGCTTTTCAGCTGCTCATCTCGACGATTCTTTCGGCGCAATGCACTGACGAGCGCGTGAACATCGTGACTGCAACACTTTTCCCGAAATACCCGAACGCCAAGGCTTTCGCTTACGCGAATCCGGCGGAGCTCGAGCAGGATATCCGCCCCACTGGCTTTTTCCGCAATAAGACCAAATCCATCATGGGCGCGAGCAAGAAAATCGTCGAGGAATTCCACGGCGAAGTGCCGCAGACGATGGAGCAGTTGCTCACCCTTCCGGGCGTCGCGCGGAAAACGGCGAATGTGGTGCTGGGTACGGCGTTCGGCATCGCCTCCGGCGTAGTCGTGGATACGCACGTCATGAGGCTAACGGGCCGGCTCGACTTGTCGAAGAACACCGATCCAAAGAAAATCGAGCAGGATTTGATGCAGATTATTCCGCGCGACAGGTGGATTTTGTTTTCCCACCAATTGATCTGGCACGGACGGCGAGTCTGCCAGGCGCGCAAGCCGAAGTGCCTGGAATGCAACCTGGAACGGATCTGCTACTCGAAGGACAAGACGGTCTGAGCGGCGCGGGTCGCGTGTGCTAACATTTTGACATCGGGGCGTAGCGCAGCCTGGTAGCGCGCCTGCCTTGGGCGCAGGAGGTCCGCGGTTCAAATCCGCGCGCCCCCACCAATCCTTTCAATGAGTTAGGGGATCTGCGTCTCATTGCACTCGCTCCAGGGTAGTGTTCCGTTTGAATCAACGCTCGCGAACAACTTTAGCCTTTGAGACGCCTGCAAGTAGACTTCGAGTGAGTGTTGCGTCGACCCATTGAGACCGCCCGAGTTATCAGGCACTTGCCCTACGCGCCCGGTATGACCTCCGCTCCTTCAATTGCTGAACAGGCCAGTGATCGAACCGTTGCAATCCTGGCCTGATCGCATCGAGGACCTTTCGAACGACCAACGCTCCGGGATTTCGCTATCGTTACTTCTCTGGAATGACCGGGACAAGCAGAT
>JARLGK010000127.1 GCA_031296075.1 Candidatus Acidiferrales bacterium | reverse complement strand
GTTCCGGCGCGCATCGCGGGGCTGCCGTTTCTAGACGAGCAGGCCAAGCACAACATTCTGGGCGAGACGGCGCGCAAGCTGTTTCACCTCTAACCAGACCCAAAATCACCGAAAGGGAAAACGACCGCCATGCACAAAGTGATTGCGCTGTACTCACCGCCAAAAGATCCGGCGCACTTCAAGAAATACTACGAAGGGACGCACCTTCCGCTGGCGCAGCAGATGCCGGGACTGATCTCGAGCCGGCACAGCTTTGCGATCGAGGGCGTGGGCGCTCCGTCACCGTACTTTTGTATTTGGGAAGGCACGTTTGCGAATGCGGAGGCGATGGGCGCCGCGATGCAGTCGCCGATCGGCCAGAAAGTGGCGGCGGACGTCGCCAACTACGCGACCGGGGGAGTGACGATTCTGCACTTCGATGAACTGTTGCCGCCGCAGAGCACGAACGGTTCGAAGGCCGACACTTTTAATACGGGATTGGCGATCCGGCGCGACATGTTCGGCCCGGCAAACTCCGACAAGGTGATGGAATCAGCGACGGATTTCAATCGGACGCTGCAGGAGTTGGTGACGCGCTATTGCTTCGGCGAGGTCTGGGTCCGGCCGCAGCTCGATCGCCGGACGCGCAGCATGTTGACGATGGCGCTGCTGGTTGCGCTGAACAAGCCGACACAGTTGAAGGGGCACGTGCGCGGCGCGGTGCAAAACGGCGTGACCAAGGATGAAATTCGCGAGGTGCTGCTGCACAGCATGATTTATGCGGGAGTGCCGGCTGGCGTAGACAGCTTCAACCACGCGACGGAAGTGCTGAAAGAACTCGGGCTCGAATAGAGGAGCGAACCTGGCTATGCGTGTCGGATTCATCGGGATCGGAAACATGGGCTGGCCGATGGCCACTCATATTGCGCAGGCCGGGCACGAGCTGACGGTGTTCGACGTGGACGCGGAGCGGAGCGCCCGCTTCGCGCGAGAAAACAATTGCAAGGCGGCGGCGAATCTCGGCGAAGTCGCGGCGAACGAAATCACGGTCACCATGCTGCCGACGGGGAAGATCGTCCGCGAGGCTCTGCTCGAAGATCAAGGCGGCGCGTTCGCGAAGGCGCTGAAGCCCGGCGCGCTGGTCATTGATATGAGCTCGTCCGAGCCGATTGGCACGCGCGAGCTTGGTGTGGAGATCGCGCGGCGCGGAGCCGTCTTGATCGATGCGCCCGTTTCCGGTGCTGTGCCGCGGGCAAAGGCGGGAACGCTTGCGATCATGATCGGCGGCGACGACAAGCAAGCGATCGAACGCGCAAAACCGTTACTTTTGGCGATGGGCAAGCAGTTGTTCGAAACCGGGCCGCTTGGTACCGGCCATGCCATGAAGGCGCTGAACAACTATATAGCGGCGGCGGGTTATACGGCGGTGGTCGAGTCGCTGCTGATCGGCGAGCGGTTCGGCCTGGACCAAGGAACGATGGTAGACATTCTCAACGCCTCGACCGGCCGGAATTTCACGACCGAGGTGATGATCAAGGAGCAAGTGCTCGGCGGAAAATTCGCCACGGGTTTTGCGCTGGGGCTGATGGCGAAAGATGTGAGGATCGCCGCCGATTTGGGCGAGGCGGTGAAACTCGATGCGCCCGTTTCGCGGCTGATTCGAGAGCGCTGGGCGCTGGCCCGCGAACGCCTGGGCGCCACGCGCGATACTTCGGAGGCCATCCTCGGTTGGAAGGATGACCTGCCGGAGCCGCGCAAGTAACTTTGGTTTGGATACTGGGCTTCAGTGAAAATCGTGCGAGGTGACTTCGGCGCGCGAAATTTCCAGCGGCTGAACGCGTTCCACCTTCACCGACACCACATTGTCCTGATTTTGAAGCGTGCCTTCG
Source organism: Candidatus Acidiferrales bacterium (assembly GCA_031296075.1). GTDB lineage: Bacteria > Acidobacteriota > Terriglobia > Acidiferrales > UBA7541 > Palsa-295. Next base: position 1,155 of record JARLGK010000127.1, on the reverse strand, counting down.
ATCAGCAAAAAGGGATGATGGACGACCACGGTGTGATCGCGCTCGAATAGCGGCGGCGGGATGATGGCGTTCGCAATTCCCGTCTCGTCCTCCAAGCTGAGAAAGACAAAACCCTTCGCCGTGCCCGGGCGCTGGCGCGCAATCACCGCCCCGGCGACTTGCACGCGCGTTCCGTCGGGAAGCTTTGCAAGCTCGATGGCCGCGCGGACACCGCGCTGCTTCAATTCCGCGCGGCGATAGGTCATCGGATGCGGCCCGACCGTTAAACCGGTGCCGCGAAAGTCGGCGATCAATCTTTCTTCGTCGGTCATGCGCGAAAGCGGCGAATCGGAAGCGGCGGCGCGCTCGCGCTCGTCGGGCGAAGCCTCCTCCCGCGTTTCCAGCAGCGGGCCGGGGCGGCGAGCGGCGCGCTCGACCTGCCAGAGAGCGTCGCGGCGGTGGAAACCGCGCTGGGCGGAAATAAAATTCAAGGCGCCGACTTCGGCGAGCGCGGTCAGCTCGGACCTTTGTATTTCCGGGACGCGCTGCTTTAGATCTTCGATGGATGCGAACGCGCGCAGATCGCGCTCGCGCATGATGGCAAGCGCGATCTCCTCGCGCAGGCCTTTGACGTAACGCATCCCCAGGCGCACGGCGAGCCCTTCGGGAATTTTCTCGAGCGTGCAGTTCCAATCCGAGCGCGTGAGATCGATGGGCTTGCATTTCAATCCGTGGCGCTGCGCGTCTTTCACCAACGTGGCCGGGCGGTAGAAGCCCATCGGCTGGTTATTGAGCATCGCGGCGGTAAAGGCCGCGAGATAGTGGCATTTCAAATAGGCGCTGGCGTAGGCGATCAGCGCGAAACTGGCCGCGTGCGATTCCGGAAACCCGTAGAGCGCGAAAGAACTGATCGATTGGACGACTTTGTCCTGCGTCTCGCCGGTGATTCCCTTGGCCTGCATGCCGCGCCGCAGCTTGATTTCGATTTCCTTCATGCGCTGCTCGGAACGCTTGAAGCCCATGGCCCGGCGCAGCTCCTCGGCTTCGCCGCCCGTGAATCCCGCGGCAACCATAGCCATGCGCAGCAACTGCTCTTGAAAAAGAGGCACACCGAGCGTGCGCTTCAGAGCGGGCTCGAGAGCGGGATGAAAATATTCGGGCGGCTCCAGCCCCTGG
>JARLGK010000126.1 GCA_031296075.1 Candidatus Acidiferrales bacterium | reverse complement strand
GGTGCCGGAAGCGGGTTTGTTCCCCAGCGTTTTGCGTCCGATGGCGCGCTCGAAATTCTCGATCAACTCGCGCGGAAATCCATTCTTGTAAACCGGGAACGCCTGTGGCATCCAGATGCCGGCCATTTCCCAGTGACCCGTCGTCGTGTCTTTTCCGGGAGAATGCGTGGCGCCCTTGCCGAAGCAACCTTCGGGCGCGGCGGGCGGAACGAGATGATCGAGCGGCGCGATATTGGCCAGGCCGAGCCGCAGGAGATTGGGCAGGTGCAGCGGCCGCGAGCGGGCGATGTGGCCAAGCGTGTTACGGCCGACGTCGCCGTAGTCGGCGGCATCCGGCAACTCGCCGATGCCGACGCTATCGAGGACGATCCAGATGACGCGTTCAAGATGTGGTTTCGTTTCCGCCACGACGCCGCTACTCCTCGCCGATGTCCTCGTTCCAGACTTCCGGATGCGTGCGGATGTAGGCGGCGAGCAGCGACGCGCACTCCTCGGAATCGAGATCGATCACGCGCACGCCGAGCGAGCGCAGCCAGTCGAGGCCGCCCTGAAAATTCCGGCTTTCGCCGACCACCAGCGTGCCGAAGCCGAATTGCCGGACGAGTCCGCTGCAATACCAGCACGGCGCGAGAGTCGTGACCATGATCAAATCGCGATAGGTGCGACGGCGGCCGGCGTTGCGGAACGCGTCGGTCTCGCCGTGCATCGAAGTGTCGCCATTTTGCACGCGGCGATTGTGCCCTGCGCCAACCAGCACGCCATTCGCGTCGAAAAGTGCGGCACCGATGGGGATGCCGCCTTCGGCCAACCCGACGCGAGCCTCGGCCAGCGCAACCGAAAGCATTTTCGCGTAATCGAGTTCGGATTTCATCTTGCGAAGGCGGCGACCAAATCGAAAGACTGCCGCAAAGAGTTTACCTCACGGCAGCGATTGAGAAATTGTGTTTGTGAGCGCAGCCCGTCTAAAATGGACGCGAAATATTCGCAGCCCGACGGGGATCACGCACATGCAGATAGCCAGGCCGTTCCGGTATTTCTCGAGTGCTCTAAGCGTGTTTTTTGTTTGGTCCATGTGTTGCTTCGGCCAGGCGGGTGCAAAAGGTTTGGATGCCGAACAGCACACGGTTCGCGCGTTCGACGCCGCCAAAACCAATCCGCTCGACCTGCGAGCGTTTCTCGTGAACATGCCGAAGGGCGCCGAACTGCACTACCACCTTGAGGGCGGTGTCTATGCGGAGACGTTTATTCGGGATGGCGCCGAAGATCATCTCTGCGTAAACATTTCGTCGCTATCGTTCGTGCGGAGATCGACGGCGACGGGGAATGCAGACACCCCCTGCGAAAAAGGCGACGTTCCCGCAACGCAGGCCTTGAAGGATCAGCATCTCTACGACGCACTGGTGGACGCATTTTCGATGCGCGGATTCGTGCCGTCGGCCGGGGTGACGGGTCACGATCACTTCTTTGACGCGTTTGACCGATTCATCGCGGTGGACCAGCGCCACACGGGCGAGTGGCTCGATGAAGTGGCCAGCCGCGCGGCGGCGCAGAACGAGCAATACCTGGAGTTGATGGTCACGCCGCCGTTTGTCCACACGGCGGCGATCGCGAAAGAGCTGGGCTGGCGTGCCGATCGAGGTTTCAGCGAATTTCGCGATCAGCTGTTCGCGAAGGGACTGCGCGATGACGTGGCGATCGTGCGCGCCTATTTGGATCAAGCGGAGGCTATCCGGAGGCAGAGCGAGCGCTGCGGCGAAGCGAACGAGTCAAGCGGCTGCAGCGTCCAGATCCGATACATCTATCAAGTGCTGCGCGCCTTTCCGCCCGAGCAAGTGTTCGCGCAGACCTTGCTCGGATTTGAGGCGGCCGCGGCCGATCCGCGGATCGTGGGCGTCAATTACGTGCAGCCGGAGGACGATCGCGTGGCCATGTCGGATTACGCGCTGCACATGCGCATGCTGGCATTCCTGCACGGGGTCTATCCGAGAACTCACATCAGCTTGCACGCCGGCGAGCTCGCGCCGGGAATGGTTCCGCCGGATGGGCTGTGTTGCCACATTCGCGATGCCGTCGAGGTGGCGCACGCGGAGCGAATCGGACACGGCGTTGACGTGATGCAGGAGAACCGCCCGTACGATCTGCTCAAGGAGATGGCCGCGAAACACGTGATGGTCGAAATCAATCTGACGAGCAACGACGTGATCCTCGGCGTGACGGGCAAGGAGCATCCGCTGCCCATCTACCGGAGATTTGGCGTGCCCGTGGCGCTCTCGACCGACGATGAGGGAGTGTCGCGCATTGACCTGACGCATGAATACGTGCGAGCCGTCGAGACGTATGGACTTGGCTACGCGGACTTGAAGCAGATGGTGCGCGCGAGCCTCGAGCATAGTTTTCTCGCAGGCGCGAGTTTGTGGCGGGCGCCCGATCATTTCGATCAACGCGTGCCAGCGTGTTCGCACGACACGTTGGACGCCGAGAAGCAGTCGCCCGGATGCGCGGCGTTTCTTCAATCGAGTGAACGGGCGCGGCAGCAATGGGAACTCGAACGCCGTTTCAGCAGGTTCGAAGCGAGCCACTGAGACGATGGGCCGTGCGCCGAGGACTACGGAGGCAGGGTCGCGCTTCCCACTCTTCTTGGAGGACATTCTCAACCGGGGCGGTCTGCCGGGCGAGTGCACGATTCAGGTGCTTCGACGGTGTGATTCTCTAGTCTTCAAAACGAACTCGCAGGTGAAGTTGCAAGGCAACAGCGAAGCACCGGAAAAACTCAATCGCCAGGCTGCGAATGCTTTAGAATAAAAGCGACTCCTACTGTGGGCGTGTAGCTCAGCTGGGAGAGCACCTGCTTTGCAAGCAGGGGGTCACCGGTTCGATCCCGGTCACGTCCACCAGAACTTTACCTTTTTATTTTCCGTAGCTTAGGCTGCAACTTCATCCTCTGATTTCCCATCCAGTTTTCTTGGAGCATTTGGAACAATAACAGCTCTCGGAAGGTCGAAACCGTACCCCACTCGCTCGGCCTCATTGAGGCGTATTTCGAGTTCCTCACTGAGATGCGAGTAAAGTCCGCTCATATCCTGCGGCTTGTGACCCATCCAATACTTTAAGACATCTTCCTGCGCTCGCTTGCCCCGTAACCACGTGTTTCTGTAGCGACGAATCGAGTGCCAACCCATCCCGACCTCATCAAGTCCCATTACGATGAGGCGAGGCGTGAGCCAGCGGCCTGCGAGGTTGTTGTACAAGTGTGGTGTGCCTCGTTTGGTGCGGAAGAGCAATCCGCTCTTCCCAGTCATGAACCGTCGCAGGAACTCTGCGACGTCCGGGTGCAGGTCAATTTCTCTCTTCGCAGCACTGGTCTTGAGGTACTTCACGATGCGAGGATAATCCTTCTCGACCTGCTGCTCGACCTTGACGGTGCGCCCGCC
>JARLGK010000125.1 GCA_031296075.1 Candidatus Acidiferrales bacterium | reverse complement strand
TGATGGGCGCGCGCAGCGTGGCGATCCAGGCGGCCCCGGCTGGAATTACGAGCGCCGACGCCGAAAAGCTGCTGTTTGAAATTGTCGACGGGATCGCCCGCGAGAACCAGTCGATCTCGATCGATTCGTTGCAATCGAAAATCGCCGCTTCGACTTCCTGCCACGCGGCGATCAAAGTGAACACGCCGCTCGACACCACGAAAATGGAATGGCTGCTCGGCGAGCTGGCGAAAACCGAGTATCCGATGAGCTGCCCGCACGGCCGCCCGGTCGTGCTGCGCTATTCGGTGCGCGAAATCGAGCGCGCGTTCAAGCGGATTTGACCGCTATCGGGTAATGGGAGGACGTATGAACCAAGCCGCCGCCTCTGAATGGCTTCGCTTCACCGTATACGTCCCCGCGGTTGGCGTACTTATTCTTGCGGTGCTCGAAGGTTGGAAGCTTATTAGGGAAGTGAACGCAGCCATACCAGGGCAGGAGCATTACCGCTACTGGGGACGCGATCCAGTACGGGCCTGGGAAAGACACGAGACACTCTTTCCGGAGCGGGGCGCGTTGCGTCGGCGAATTCGATGGCTATATCTCGGGTCGTTGGGGTTGGTCGCGGTTGCCAGCGCATCGATCCTGCTTTGGAAGTAGCGAAAAACGATTCCTTTGCGAAAACTGATCATCGCGATTGATGGGCCCGTCGGCTCGGGGAAGAGCACGCTCGCGCGGCGCGTGGCCGCGCTGTTGGGCTACCTCTACATTGACACGGGTGCGATGTACCGGTCAGTGGCGCTGAAGGCGGCGCGGTGCGGCGTGTCGCTCGACGCAGCCGATCAGCTTGCCGCGCTCGCGGGCGAAACGCGGATCGATCTTCGGCAGCTCGCTGGCGCGACGGAAGGCACGCAGCAGGTCCTGCTCGATGGCGAAGATGTGACGGCTTTGATTCGTACGCCGGAGGTGGCGCAGGCGGCGTCGAAAGTGGCGCTTGTGCCGGGCGTGCGCAAAGTGCTGGTCGCCGAGCAGCGTCGCGCGGGCGAGCGCGGCGGCGTGGTGATGGAAGGCCGCGACATCGGCAGCGTTGTGTTCCCCGAGGCGCAGCTGAAGATATTTCTCACGGCGTCGCCCGAAATCAGGGCCGACCGGCGCTGGCGCGAACACCAGCAGAAGGGTGACGCGATCGACCTCGCGCGCACGCTGGAAGAAATTCACGAGCGCGACCGGCGCGACCGCGAGCGCACCAATTCGCCGTTAGTCAAAGCCAAAGATGCGGTTGTGGTCGACAGCACCGCCATGGAGCCCGAAGAAGTCGCGCGGCTCGTTGTGATGCTGGCGAAAGAACACGCAAGCGCGAACACGTCAGAGACATTGCGTCACAATCGGTAGTCCCTCAATAGCGGATACAGAACTTGCACCCACCAGGGCGTTGGTTGAAGGCTAAAAAGTATCTCGCCTGGATTGGGACTAATACCCGGCGAACCGTGCGAGTTTGCCTCGCCGCCCGTCGTGATCAGGCGACCCTTGGTCAAGACTTCTTCTGTGGCGACCCGAACCAAACAAAAGCAATCCCACCGCGGCCCGCTGAGTATGGGCCGGATAAAGAAGTGGTCGGGGACAGGATTCGGCAAGTCAAAACGGACCGCGCCGCTGGAGTCTGTCTTGAGGTGCAGGTCAGCCTTGGCGCGCGAGCGGTACTCAGATTGTTCGTCCTTCTGCGCGAAGTTCTTTGGGGCGATTCCGAAAACGTAGACCTCGTGGCTGGCCAAGGGTTTTGTACTGGTCGCATCCACCAGCCGAACGGTCACTTTCTGGCCGAAGCAGGACGTGGCGAGGAGAGGCAAGAAAAATAATCCGCACCACACTTTGCGGCTAGTTCTCCTTGATTTAGAAGCAGTCTTTGGGAGGCAGCGGAAGTCACGCATGGCCAGCATCGCGGAGTCCATCTCAAACAGGTGGCACAGTAGCACATTCGCGCGCCGGTTGCAGCTTTAGCACGGCTCTGGCGAGGGAGCTATCATTCTTGGCGAAGAAGAGACCGTAAGAGCACGGACAAGAGTGTCCGTGCCACTCACATCCTTTCGGAATCGGCGCGAAGGCTTACGTCGGGCTGGACATGGACGACAGGAATTCCGCGTTGGTCTTGGTCTTCGAGAGGCGGCCGAGCAGAAGTTCCATTGCTTCGACGGTCGACAGCGGGCTCAGCACCTTGCGCAGGACCCAGATGCGGTTCAGCTCGTCGGCCGGCAGCAGCAATTCGTCTTTGCGGGTTCCCGAGCGGTTGATATCAATCGTCGGGAAGACGCGCTTGTCCACGAGCCGGCGATCGAGGTTGATTTCCATGTTGCCGGTGCCCTTGAACTCCTCGAAAATGACGTCGTCCATGCGGCTGCCGGTATCGATCAGAGCCGTGGCCATGATCGTGAGCGAGCCGCCCTCTTCGATGTGCCGCGCGGCGGCGAAGAACCGGCGCGGGCGCTGCAATGCGTTGGCGTCAATACCGCCGGAGAGCACTTTTCCCGATGGCGGCGTAACGGCGTTATATGCGCGCCCGAGACGCGTGAGCGAATCGAGCAGGATCACTACGTCGCGCTTGTGCTCGACCAGGCGCTTGGCCTTCTCCAGCACCATCTCTGCAACTTGAATGTGGCGCTGGGGCGGTTCATCGAAGGTCGAGCTGATCACTTCGCCCTTCACGGTGCGCTGCATGTCCGTGACTTCTTCCGGTCGCTCGTCAATCAGCAGCACGATCAGCGAGATTTCGGGATGGTTCGTGGTGATCGAATTCGCGATGGACTGCAGCATCATCGTCTTGCCGGTGCGCGGCGGCGCGACGATCAATCCGCGCTGACCCTTGCCGAGCGGGCACAGCATGTCCAGCACGCGCCCGGTGAGGTTTTCCTTGGTGGTCTCCAGGCGAATGCGCGCCGACGGGTAAAGGGGAGTGAGATTGTCGAAGAAAATCTTGTTCCGCGTGACCTCGGGGTCCTCGAAGTTGACCGCCTCGACCTTGATCAGCGCGAAGTAGCGCTCGCCGTCCTTGGGCGGGCGGACTTGCCCGGAGACGGTGTCGCCGGTGCGCAGGTCGAATTTGCGGATCTGCGACGGCGAGACGTAGATATCGTCCGGGCCCGGCAGATAGTTGTACTCGGGCGCGCGGAGGAATCCGAATCCGTCGGGCAGGCATTCGAGAACGCCCTCGGAGAAGATCAGGCCGTTCTTTTCCGTCTGGGCGCGGAGTATCTGGAAGATCAGCTCCTGCTTGCGCATGCCGGAGGAGCCGGGGATGTTGAGCTCCTTGGCGATTTTCGCCAGATCGGTGATGTTCTTGTCTTTCAGTTCTGCAAGGCTAATGCTCATCGATTTCTTTCCTTTTCAAGCCCGACGATCAGGCGCGATGTTTGTTTGGTGTCGATCCGGGGCGGGCGCGTTCGATTGAGGCACTCAATCCCAGATTACGAAATGGGCTTACGTACAGAGAATCCTTACGCTTCGGTCGCGGGCCGGACCTGCCGGGGAGCAGGATGTGGGAGGACCGAAGGCCTTAATTGGTTAATTCATTGTCCTGCGTGACATCCGCGCCAAACTTGGGTTCCACTCCGCCAACAGGGGGGTGCCCAGAAATGGGCAGCGGCTTCTCGAGCGCAAAGTGCAAAACCTGGTCCATCGACTCGACGAAATGGATGGACATCTGCGCCAGAATCTCCGGCGGAACGTCCGCCAGATCTTTTTCATTATCTTTCGGGAGAATGATCGTGCGCAGGCCCAGGCGGTGCGCCGCGAGCAGCTTTTCCTTGACGCCGCCGATCGGCAACACCTTGCCGCGGAGAGTGATCTCGCCGGTCATGGCGATATCGCAGCGGACCGGAATGCGCGTGAGCGCGCTCACGATCGAGGTGCAGAGCGTGATGCCGGCGGAAGGTCCGTCCTTGGGGATGGCGCCTTCCGGCACGTGAATGTGGATATCAATATGTCGGTAGAAGTCATTCGGCAGGCCGAAGAGATGGCTGCGCGACCGCACGTAGCTCATGCCGGCCTGCGCGGACTCCTGCATCACGTCGCCAAGCTTTCCGGTCAAGGTCAGCCGGCCCTTGCCCTGCATCAGCGTGGCTTCGATCGAAAGCACTTCGCCGCCGACTTCGGTCCAGGCGAGGCCGGTGGTCAGGCCGATTTCATTTTTCTTTTCCGCCAGGAAATCGCGGTACTTCAGGATACCGAGGTAGTTGTTGACGTTCGCGGGATTGATTTCGGCGGTGAAACTCTTTCCCTCGCCGACAACCTTGCGGGCCACCTTACGGCAGACGTTGGCAATTTCTCGATCGAGGTTGCGCACGCCCGCTTCGCGCGTGTAGTGGCGGATGATGTACGTCACGGCCTCGTCGGTGAACTGCACGTTGTCCTTCGTCAAGCCGGTAGCTTCCAGTTGCCGCGAGACCAGGAAGCGCTGCGCGATCTGATGTTTTTCCTGTTCGGTGTAGCCGGGCAGCCGCAGAACTTCCATGCGGTCCTGCAGGGGCTGCGGAATCGTGTGCAGCACGTTGGCCGTGCAGATGAACATAACCTTCGAGAGATCGTATTCGACGTCGAGATAGTGGTCCGTGAACGAGTGGTTCAGTTCCGGGTCGAGCACTTCCATGAGCGCCGCCGACGGATCGCCGCGGAAATCCATGGACATCTTGTCCACTTCGTCGAGTACGAAGACCGGGTTGGTGGTGCCGGCCTTGCGCATCATCTGGATGATCTGGCCGGGCAACGCGCCAATATAGGTGCGGCGGTGGCCGCGGATTTCCGCTTCGTCGCGCACCCCACCCAGCGACACGCGCACGAACTTTCTGCCGGTGGCGCGCCCGATCGACATCGCCAGCGACGTCTTGCCCACGCCCGGAGGCCCGAGGAAGCAGAGAATCGAACCCTTCGGATTTTTCACGAGCTGGCGGACGGCGAGATACTCCAGAATGCGCTCTTTGATTTTTTCCAGGCCGTAGTGGTCTTCGCTCAGGATCTTCTCCGCGCGCTTGATATCGCGGATTTCCTTCGAGCGCTTCTTCCAAGGCACGGCCAGCAGCCAATCCAAGTAGTTGCGCGAGACGGTGGACTCGGCCGACATCGGCGGCATCATTTCCAGCCGCTTCAACTCCTGCATGGCCTTTTCCATCGGACCCTCGGGCATGCCGGAGGTTTCGATCTTCTTCTTGAGCTGCTCGATTTCGTTCGCTTCGCCGCGCCCCAATTCCTTCTGGATGGCCTTGAGCTTTTCGTTGAGGTAATACTCTTTCTGGGCGCGCTCCATCTGGCGCTTCACGCGCGTGTTGATCGAGCGATCCACGTTGAGCTTTTCGATTTCGACTTCCAGGATGTCCGCGATGCGGTTCAGGCGTTCGGCCGGCTCGAAGATCTCGAGCAATTCCTGCTTCTCCTCGACGGGAATTTGCAGGTTGGCGGCGATGGCATCGGAAAGTTTCCCGGGGTCCTCGACGCGCACGGCGGCGATCATCGTGTCGTAGTTGAGGCTCTGCGAGAGCTTGACGTACTGCTCGAATAGCGTCGTGACGCGCGCCGATGCCTGTTCGATCTGCGGCCCGGGCTCGGCCTTCACGGGAACCAGGCGAACCGAGGCGCGGAAGAATCCTTCGTCGCTGGTAACCTGCACAATCTTGGCGCGCTCGGTGCCCTCGACCAGGACTTTGATATTGCCGTCCGGCAGCTTGACGCTCTGTACGATGTTGGCGAGGGTTCCGACCGTGTAGATTTCCTCGGGTTTGGGGTCATCCACCGAGGCGTCGTGCTGCGTGACCAGGAAAATCTTCTTGTCGCCGGCCAGCGCGTCTTCCAGCGCGCGCACGGACGCTTCGCGTCCCACGATGAACGGGTGCATCATCTCCGGGAAGATGACCATGTCCCGCACCGGCATCATCGGTACGCGCTTCACGTCGGCTTTTTCCTTGTTGAACATTGAACTCAATTTTGGCCTCGAAACTTTACACTCGCACGGCGAAGAAGCGTTTGCCCGGGCTGCCTGGAGGAACTAGCCGGCCTTTTCGAGCAGGCTCCAGTTGATTTCGCGGCCCTTGACCATATCCGCGGTGACGACGAAATCGCGAAGTTTCCGCTGCGCCGGCAGGTGATACATCATCTCGAGCATCAGATCCTCGAGAATCATGCGCAGGCCCCGCGCGCCCACTTTGCGCTGCAGCGCGAGTTCCGCAACCGTTTCCAGGGCATCGTCGGTGAATCGCAGGCGGACGTTCTCAAATTCGAAGAGTCTCTGATACTGACGCACCAGCGCGTTTTTCGGTTCCGTCAGGATGCGCACCAGCGCGCTCTTGTCCAGATCGCTCAACACGCCCATCACCGGCAGCCGGCCGACGAATTCCGGAATCAGGCCGTAACGGATCAGGTCCGTGGGCTGCGCCTGTTGGAGCATTTCGATATTGCGGCGCGTCGGCGTGGTCGGCTGGGCATCCGCGTGAAATCCCAAGGATTTCTGCCCCACGCGGCGTTCGACAATCTTTTCCAGTCCCACGAAAGCTCCGCCGCAGATGAATAGGATGTTCGTCGTGTCCACCGGCGTGAATTCCTGGTGCGGATGCTTGCGTCCGCCCTGCGGCGGGACGTTGGCGACCGTGCCCTCGAGAATCTTCAGCAGCGCCTGCTGCACGCCCTCGCCCGAGACATCGCGGGTGATGGAGGGGTTCTCGTCCTTCTTCGAAATCTTGTCAATCTCGTCTATGTATATGATGCCCTGCTGAGCCTTTTGGACGTCTCCATCGGCGGCCTGCAGCAACTTTAGAATAATGTTTTCGACGTCTTCGCCGACGTAGCCCGCCTCGGTCAGCGTGGTCGCGTCCACAATCGCGAACGGCACTTCAAGCATTCTCGAGAGCGTTTGCGCCAGCAGCGTCTTGCCCGTGCCCGTCGGACCGATCAACAGGATGTTTGACTTGGTCAATTCGACGTCGCCGGGCTGCTTATTCATGAAAATGCGCTTGTAGTGGTTGTAAACCGCCACGGCCAGCTTCTTTTTCGTCTTGTCCTGGCCGATCACGTACCCGTCGAGAAACGCCTTGATCTCGGGCGGACGCGGCAGGCGGCGATTCGCCGGCGTGGCTTGTTCGCGCTTCTCGTCCTCGAGGATCTGCTGACAGACGCCCACGCACTCGTTGCAGATATAGGAGCGCGGATATTCCGATGGAGAGCTGATGAGCTTCTCCACCTGCTCCTGCGTCTTATGGCAGAAGGAACAACGCAACGGCTCTTCTGGGGTGAACCGCTTCACGCTTGACGGCCCCTCTCGTCGGAACCACACCCACGATGAATCTGTCCTTATTCTAGGACGGAAGTCCCCCAATCCTGCGGGGAATCATCGCTTTCACTACTAACCATTTGGAACGCCACCCGTTCCGTTCCAACTGGTCCGAACCATCCACCGGGCAACTCAAGTTACAGCCGCTCCAACCATCATACGGGAACGAGACTAGCGATGCTTGGTGATAATTTCGTCCACGATGCCGTAGGCCTTGGCCTGATCCGCCGTCATGATGAAATCGCGCTCGACGTCCCGTTCGATTTTTTCAACCGGCTGGCCGGTGTGGCCCGCGAGCAATTGATTCAGCGACGCCCGCGTCCGGATAATTTCCTTGGCGTGGATATCAATGTCCGTGGCTTGCCCGGAAAGCCCAGACATCCAGGGCTGGTGGATCAGCACGCGGGAGTTCGGAAGGGCATAGCGCTTCTTGGGCGTACCTGACGCGAGTAGTACCGCCGCGATCGAGGCCGATTGGCCGATGCAGTAGGTGACCACGTCGGGGCGAACGAACTGCATCGTGTCGTAAATCGCCATTCCCGCGGAAATCGAGCCGCCCGGCGAGTTGATGTAGATGGAGATGTCCTTCTCCGGGTCCTCGGACTCCAGAAAGAGCAACTGGGCCGTCACCAGGTTGGCCACATGGTCGTCAATCGGCGTGCCGATGAAGATGATGTGGTCCTTGAGAAGGCGGGAATAGATATCGTAGGCGCGTTCGCCTCGGTTCGTCTGTTCGACGACCATGGGAACCAGCGTCGTGGCACGCGGAATCGCGTCGTCAGTTTTTATCATTGGGAATATTTTGCGCGCTGAGGAAACCCGAACCAAACTTACTTTTCACTTTTGGCTGTCTTCTCGATTCGGGCGTTGCTATAGAGCCAATCGATCGTTTTATTGCTACGCAACTTCGATTTCATCGTATCGAGCGCTCCCTGCTTTGTCAAGCGAGCACGCAATGCCGTTGCCGATTCGCCACCGTGTTCGGCGAGATGAGAAATCTCTTTTTCGAGTTCTTCTTCCGTCGCGTCGATCTTTTCGGCCGTGGCGATGCGATCGAGAAGCAGTTCGGCCTTCACGTCGGTGACCGAGCGGTCGCGCTGCTGGCGGCGAAGCGCGGTCCAGTCCACATTCATGCCGCGCGGATCCACTCCCTGCGACGCAAGCGAACGCACCATGCGCTCCAGACGCGTGTCCATCTGCCCTTCGATCAGCGCTTCGGGCACGGGGAAGTCGTGCTTGCTGACGAGCTGCTCGAGAATCTTGTCGCGGGCCTGGGAGGCTTGCTGATGCTCCTTGGACGCTTCCAGATTTTCGCGGATCTTCTTCCGTAGTTCATCGAGCGTGGCCACTTCGGCCTTTTCACCGGCGGCTTCCTTCACGAAATCATCGTTCAGCTCGGGCAACTTCTTTTCCTTGATGCCCTCAACGTCCACGGAGAAGTCGTAGGTCTTTCCCGCGAGTTTCTTATCGGGGTAGTCGTCGGGGTAGCGCGCCTCGAACTTCTTGGTATCGCCCGCAGACGCGCCGCGCAGATTTTCGGTGAAGCTGGCGAGAGTTTCTTCCGCGCCCAGCGGAACAAGAACATTGTCGGCCTCGACGGGTTCGCCGCCGCCGGTGGGAACGCCCTTGAGCTTGATCAGAACGGAATCGCCATCCTTGGCTGCGCGGCCTTCGACGGGAACAAACGTCGCGGCGCGCTCCCGCATCTCCTCGATCGCTTTATCCACCTGCGGGTCGCCCGCCTCGATCTCGTCCACCTGCACTTGAAGATTCTTGTAATCACCCAGCTCGAATTCGGGAAGGACTTCGAAGATCGCGCGGAACTTCAGCGGCTCGCCCTCCTTGAATTCGACCTTGTCCACTTCGGGGCGCGTCACTGGAATGAGATTCTTTTCGCCAAGCGCCTTCTCGAGATATTCGGGAACGAGCGACTGCACCACTTCGCCCTGTATATCGTCCGCAAAGCGGCGCCGAACCAGCGTGATGGGCGCCTTGCCCGGACGAAATCCCGGAATGCGGGCGATGCGCGCGATATCGCGCGCCACTTTTTCCGCCGCCTTCGCTACGTTGTCGGCCGGAATTTCTAGTTCGATTTCGCGTCTGCAGGTCGCTTCGGTCATGTGATTGTTTTCTAGGCAGCGTCGTCCGGCAAAACCCCGTCTCAATCCGCCTTTCGCTTTTCGGAATCCCAGAAGGAGGAGTACAGGGAAGAGCGGCTAACCCCGCGCCGCAACAGAAAATTTAGTATAGGGAATCGGTCGGTGCGCGTCAACTGCACCGCGTGGATGCGGGCTTGCTATGTTTCGCGCAGATGGCGAACGCATTTGTCGGCGTGCTCGTCTGCCCAGAGAGACTCTACCGATCCTCGCGGTTCCAACAGAGGATCCCTCTGCCCGCTCGTCTTCTGAGAAGACGTCTTCGTCGGCCGTTTCCATTTCCGATTTTGTGAGTTCGCGCGCTGCACTCATCCTCGCCCTAATCAGTGGTGCGGAAGAAGGGACTCGAACCCCTACGGCCTTTCGGCCAC
>JARLGK010000124.1 GCA_031296075.1 Candidatus Acidiferrales bacterium | reverse complement strand
CCACTGGAGCCGGGCCTGCGCGGGCCGGCTCCGCATCTTCCCGAGGCCCGCCAGCTCGCGGGCCTCGGGAAGCTCACACCACTTGATTCTTCTCATCCCGACACTCTACCGAGTGTCACCTATCATTCTGAACGAGCACAAGAGGTAGCCCGCGGAAAGCCCGGCTCGTCCCGACCACGTTGAAACCATCCGGATATAAAACGGGCTGTCCGGCGACGAGTATCCGAGATCTGCGCCTACTGCTGGATCTCGATCTTCGCGTAGTTGATCCGCACCTGCTCGACGGGCTGGTGCATTCCGTCGGCTGGGTCGCTGGCGCGAATCGAGATGATGGTCGCGTCGGTCAACTTGTACCGTGCGGTTGGCTGGTCGCCGATCTTCGTGACGACGATGTCAATCTCCGGAAAATGCTGATGGCTGGTGAAGGCTCCCAGCAGCGCCAGCGACGAATCGTCACGATCCTTGACGATCACGATCGGAGGATGCACGACCTTGGCGGCCGCGCCGGGAGCGGTGCTCGTCTCGTCGGCCATCACAGCCATTTGCGGCGCCGTGGGCATGGCCGTCTGGCGCAGCGGAATCCAACTCTGATATTTCGGATCCGTCGATCCGCCGGCCACCTGGCCGTGCGACGTGAGCGCGCGCATGTAGCCGCCGTTTTGCGCGCTGGCCGCTGTGCCGAATAGCATGCACGTGCTTAGAATCAGAATGGGCGCTGCGATCCGAATCCCCGGTTTTTTTGGCGTAGCCATATCTTCCCTCCGTGCGATGAGTTCCCCTCAATTGTCTTACGAATCCTCAGGCTTGCAACCCTCCCGTGATCCAAGTGCTACGCGAAACGCACGAGGCGCCCGCCTCGGTCCAGCAACGCATCGCGCGCTCCGGCGGTGAAAATCGCTTCGGCGAGCCGAACTTCCGCGTGGTCTGGGGAGGTTCGCGGCTCACCTGGATCGGCGGCCGCTGGACCGACCGCGACGCGCACGGGAACGTGATCCGCGAGGCGATCGAGTTACGGCAGGTGCCGAAATATCTTCCGCTCGACCGCTGGCACATCGAGCGCTGGACGCCGCCGGAATCATACGGCTCGCCTGAGACGTGGCGTGAGCAAACCACCGAAACCGAGGACGGCGTGCGCGTTCCGGCGCTTGGCCCCTACCCCGCGCGCGGAGAATACGAGCACTGCTTCACGCTCGAAGGCGCGGCGGGCGAGTTCATCGCGCTGACGCCCGCAGCCTGCGACTGGATCGTGCGCGCGATCGAGTGGTCGCGCCGCCAGCCGCGCCAGGAGATGCGCCTCGCGCTCGCCGCCCGCGAGTCCGCCCGCGCCCGCGATTTTGACCGCGCCGCCGATGAAGTTCTCGGCGAAGGTTTCTCGTAGGGGCGTAGCACCGCTACGCCCCTACAACATCACCCGCGCACAACCGCGAATTGACAGTCACTAATCACTAATCACTAATCACCACTCACCACTCACCAATCACGCCTCATCCTCGAAAGGAACTCACTTGCCTACCGACATCCTGACCACCGCAGCACACCTCGCGCAAAGCAACGTCCCGCGCCCGCTCTCGCATTTCGGCAATGGCGGCAGCGACATGCGCATCGACACGCAGCCCAAGGGCGACACCGCCGCGACTGCGGCAATCGCCTCCATTTCCGACCAGGACTGGTACATCTCGCGCACGCACGGCGTCTATCACATCCCCGCGTGTCCGAAACCGTCGCCGGAAAAGACGGGGCCCCCAGGTCCCCGGCAAGGGGAGCCTGGGGGATCAGGCAAGCCGTTCGCGCTCCTGCTGATCACGTCGCGCGGCGATGTGATTGACCTCGGCGACGGTCGGCGCCTCCCGTTCGCGATTTCCGCGCGCGAAATCGCCGACGATCTCCTGCAGGATCTTCACGACCACGGCATCTTCGTCTGCGCCGGCGCCCGGCCCACGCCGGAGGAGCTCGCCGCCGCCACCGCGCACCGCGACGCCTACTATCATCGCCTGATCGCCGAGGGCGACACGCTCTGGGCGCGCGGCCATTCCTTTCGCGAGATTTCGGACCTGCATCGCCGCGCCGCTATGGCTATCGGCGCCGAACGCGAATGGGCGTACGTCCCCATGCGCTTGAGCGATTGCCCCGCCTGCGGCGAGAAGGTCAAGACCGGCGTCGCCGTCTGCAATCATTGCCACGCGATCCTCGACGCCGAAAAAGCCGCGCAACACGGCCTCGGCGGCGCCGCGGCAGCCTCGACGCCAGCCGCCACGCCGAGTCCTGTGGCATCAAACTTAACGCGAAAGTAGCGGCATCGATCGTGTGGAGTGCGGCGCGCCTCTTCTCGCGGTCGTGCCGATGACACCGGTTTTCCTTCTGAGGGGTATCCGTAGTGTTACGGACAATTCTCGCTGCGCCGACAACCCCCCGCGGACATACAATTCCACCGGAGCTGGCATCCACACGCAGGAAAGGGAAGGCGACGATGAGCACAACGACCAACGCGGCGATCGGCAAATTTCCGCGACATGTAGCTCAGCTCTTCAGAGGTGAGGCCTTACAGCACTCGCGGCAAAAAACCGAAAAAACCCTCGGGTCTAAAGACCCGAGCTACATGACCGCGCTCGCGGCTGGAGCGGTCGTTGTCCTGCTCGCGCTCGCCGCGCTAGCTCCCGCTGCGAACGCCCAAGGCTCGCGCAAGGACGATATCGTTTTCGGCACCACGGGCCATCCGGTTTCGGGCGCGACCGTGCGCGTCTGCCAGGCAGGCGCAACGGGCGCGCCGTGTTCGCCGCTCGCGACGATTTACACCGACGCGACGCTCACGACCGCCGCCGCAAATCCGTTCCAGACAGACGGCCTGGGCAACTATCACTTCTATGCGCCTGCCGGCCGCTACTTGATCCAATTCGCCGGTCCGGGCATCACTGGTACGATCACGCAACCGGACGTGATTCTCGCTCCCGATGTTTCGTCCTCTGGTGCCGGCAATAATATTTCCGCTTTCGGGCTGAATCTTGGCGGCAATCTCACCGTCGCCGGAAACGCCACGATCAGCGGCACGCTCACTTCCGCCGGATTCAATCCGGGCACGCTGACTCCCGCCACTCTGCAGGTCACCGGCAACGGCTGCTTTGGAGGTCCGCGTCCTTACATTGACGTAACCTGCCCGCCTTACGGCGCGCGAGGCGATGGAACGACCGACGATACGACCGCCATCACCAACGCTATCAACGCCGCCTGCTCGACTACGATTGGCGGCTCCGCCACCGTCCCGGACGTCGTGTTCCCCCCGGGCCGCTACCTCGTGGATCAGACGCAGGGATCTTCGACCACGCCCGATCTCCCGTCCTGCGCGGGGCTGCGCATTCGCGGCCTCGGCAACGGCGCGCTTATGACATTTGCCACGCCCGCGCAAGCGTATATCGGCATCGTGCAAGGCTCGAATCCAAGCGCCGCGCCAGTTTTCTCCGCGCTGAACCAGTCCAACCCCAGCATGACGTTTGAGGATGTAGCCATCGATGCCTACAACCAGGCAATCTGGGCCAACAATGCGGTCGGCCTCACGTTGACAAATACTTGTCTTCGCGTTCAGACAACGGGAAAGCCCGACAACACTCCGCTGAAGCTCACTAACGTGTTCAATTTCTGGATGAACAAGGGCTGCCTGGAAACCCTGAATGGTTCGGTTACCAACGGCGCTCTGCCGGTCTCCATATGGGACGGCGAGACCAACGGAGCTTCGTCGCCCAACGTTTACATCGTACGCATGCAGGACGTAACCCTCGCCGGAGGAGCGATCCAGTACATCCAGCGCGTAAGCTCCTCGAGCTGTTCGGTGGACTGGGTGTTCCGCAACATTCTTCGCGAGGCGTCCTCTTCCGACTTCATAAACATCTCCTCCGTCGGCGGAAACACCGTCTGCATGGGCGAGATCACCATTGACCATTTTCAGGATTCGGATACAGGAAACCCGGCAGCGGCCGTCATCAACGACAGCGCTCCCGGGTTTCTCAGCGGCGTGACCATCAACCACGCCGTCGGTGGGGCGAATGGAATTGCCGGCAAGGCCATCCTATCCGGGCACTCAAACTCTCGACCACGTGATGATCACCGGGTGCGAGATTTTTTGCTCCGCGGGAGTCTATGACGGAAGCGGCAATCCTCTAGGGCCGGAGATAGTTCAAAACACGAATGGCTTTGATTTCATTGTGCCGACGACCGACAACAGTCGGCTGAGTGCAAACACGTACGAATCCGATCGCGGTCCCGGCGCGCGATTCACGGCAAGCGGCTCGCGTTTCGCATCCATGGCTCTGGACCCTTCCCTCGGAGTTCTGTTCGGAACCGGTGCGGGATATGGATGGACGGCGCAGGCAACACAGACTTCGCAGGAAACTCTCGACATCGGATTCTCCACGATGCTCCCGCCAACGGGAGTTACCGCCACGCCCGTCGCGGGCGGCACGCTCGCCAGTGGAACCTACTACTATTTTGTGGCACCCAGTTTCGGAGGCGGTTCCTGCGCAAACTCCTTCACGGGATCGACATCTCTCATTTCGGCGGGCGCGACGACCACCACGGGGAATAACCAGGTGACCATAGGCTGGACGCTTCCCCCACCGACCTCTCAGACCCTTACCGGATTCTGCGTGTTCCGCAGCACAACGCAAACCACCGTCGGGATACAGACGGGCATTTACGTTGCGGGCGCGACGACAACGACCGCAACAGATACGGGATCGAACTTCGCCACCGTGGGAAGCGGCGTAGAGTTCAACCACATGCAGGCGTTTCATCGCTTCACGCCGACTTCTCTCGGCGTCAACACCACGAATCCGCAGTTCAACCTTGACGTGAACGGCTCGGCGGCGTGAATTCGCTGAACGGCGTGCAAATGGCCGAGCGCTTTTCCGGCTCCGACGCGGCGGCGAAAATCAACGCCTGCCTTACGGCGGCGAGCTCCAGCAGCGGGGTCTGCGACGCGCACGGATTGACCGGCACACTGACCGCCACCTCGCACATCGCCATTCCCGCGGGCACGACGTTGCTGTGGGGACAAGCGCAGCTAACGATCAACGACACGATCAACAACGACGCGGTCGAGTTGCTCGGCGACGGCAGCTCGCTCGTCGGGTATCAGGAAAGCGGCGCCGGCACCGTGCCTCGCGCCGACTCCAGCGGCTTCATCGCCTGCCAGCCCGCAGGTTGCACCGCGGTGAAAAATCCCAATGCCGCCACGCGCAACGTGGATTGGGTGCACATTACGGGCATGTACCTGAAAGCGACGGGATCGGCCTCGATTGTCCTCAACCTCACCAGCGTCGGCCACGCCGATATCGAAAACAATCGCCTGGTGATGGGAACCGGCGGGGGATCGTACGGAATTTTCGGCGATACGACGACCGGCGGATTCGATTCCACGAACACGCTGATCAAGCACAACGAATTCGACCCGCAGTTCCAAAATGACCGCTGCCTGCACCTCGCCGGCGTCTTCAACGTGATCGAAATGGAGCAGAACACCTGTATTCTGCCCGCGGCCAACACCGGCACGGTCTGCTTCGAGCTGGCCAAGGACAGCAGCGGCAACTATCCGAATAACGACGAGTTCTACGGCAACGATTGCGAAGGCTCGACTACGTCTTTCGGCCAGATCGGCTACAACATCATCAACGCGGACAGCGTCACCATCGGCCCCAACAACCGCTGCGAAAATGTGTACAACTGCTTCCAATTTCCGATCGACGGCAGCGCGGTTGGCATCCACATCCTCGATCCCTACATTTCAGTTTCCGCGAATTCGGTGGTCAAAGCCAACGAGCCCTCCACTTCGCAAGTCGCGATCGATAACAACGGCCCGAACTGGCTTCCCTCGATGCACTTCGGCATGAACGATCTCGCCGGGCGAAATCTGCTGGGCAATGCGGCGTTCGAGGGGTGGTCCGGCTCGACCACGCTCTACTACTGGGGCGGCGTCAGCGGCACCAGCATCAACCAGGCCGGCAGCGGTATTTATGCCCAGCAATCGAGCGGGTCGGCGCCGGCCGATGCAACCACGCAGGGCGCGTTCAACGTCAAGATCGGCGACAACGCCACGGCGGGCCTCGGCGTGAACTCCGGCTGCATTCAGGTGGACGCAACCATGAACTACACGCTCGCGTTTCGCGTCGCCGCATCCTCGACCGGCATCAACTTCCGTCCAGGCTTCCGCTTCTACTCCGACCCGAATTGCACGGAGGCGAACAAGATCACCAGCGTCGCGACAAACGCGCGCGTTCTGGCGCCCGCAAACTACGCGGGCTACTCCTCGCTGATCGGCACCGGCCCGAATTGGCAGAGCAGCAACGCTTCGCTCACCTACAACAACGGAATCACCTGCAATTGCAACGTCACCGGCGCGGATTGGCAGGTGGCGACCGCGAGCCTGTGGACGCCCACGCGCAATTTCGCCATCACCTTCCGAGTGCCCAACGCCTACAGCAGCAGCTCTACGGTCGCGCAGTCCATGCGCGTCTTCATCCTCGAAAATACCGCAGCGAATCCGAACCAGATTTTCGTGGATGACGCGGTCCTGAGCCAGGGACCGGTCAGTCCGAATGTTCCGTCCACCGCGTCTGTGTCCGACAGCGTCAGTCCGACCGTATACGGCAATCTCACCGTTGCTGGAAATCTCACGGTCGGCGCAAGCGCGCTGCCCGCCACGCTGACCACCGGCACTCCGGTGGCAGGGAACTGCGCGACATTCTCCTCCACAACAACGAACGTGCAGGATTCCGGCTCCCCGTGCCCGTCGCTCTTTACCAAATTTGCGATGGGTTTTCTTTCGGCAGGGCAGGCGCCAAGCGCCAACAACGCCGTGGATGTCTCGGTGATCTACCTGCCGAACATTCAGTTCTCGAAGCTCACCGTGGACGTCTCGACCACGGATTCGAGCACCAGCGATTTCTACAGCTGGGCGATCGCGGACGCTTCCGGCAACGTGAAATGCTCGATCACAGCCGTGAACATCACCGCCAGCGGCGCGAACGACCAATCGTGCACGCAGGGAACCGTGACGCTCGCAGCCGGCGCGTACATCTTCGCCTTCACCGGTAACGCCACCACCGGAAAGATCGCCTACAGCGGCACCGCGCCTCTCGCGCTATCGAGCGCCGTCTCCAGCTCGACCAGCTCAAGCGGCGCGATAACGTTCCCGATTTCGGTGCCCAGCGCCGGCGTAACCTACAGTGGCTACGGCCTCCCCGCGATAATTCTTCACTAGTGGCTGCGCCCGGCTCGGGCCATGTGGAGTGCGGGAGCTTGCTCCCGCTGTTTTCGGGCGAGGCTTGCCTCGCCCGATCCGAGGCGCCGGCTAACTCGTGCAGCCCACCCGGGCAAGCCCGTGCCGCAAACAGTGGCGGCGAGTCGCCGCACTCCACAAGAAAAATTGCCATCCTCGTGCATTCCGTAGCGCCGGCGTCCCGCCGGCTCCTTTTTCTTCGTGTTCGGACGGATACGAACGCCAGCGAGACGCTGGCGCTACAACAACGAGCAGGTGAGATATCCAGCCATGATCCATTTACCCGAATCTGCGCACCTTTGGGCGCTCTTCGCCGCCGGCCACGGCCTGCACGTCCTGAAACGCGCGAGTCTTTCCGCGGGATCGAGAATCTCGGGCACAAAATCTCGCGTGGAATGGCTGCGCACCAACGCCCTGAACCTGGGGATACGCCTGTTCGTGAACGCCGCGGGATTTTCCTACTGGGTTGCCCATCCGGACGCGGCGACGCAAATGATTCACACGCTGGGCATCCCATTCAATCTCACGATCGAGCCGGGACACGCCACCGCCGCCATGTTCGGCCTATCGGGCGACAGCATGGTCGACTGGGCCGCCGCCAAGGTCCCGTTTCTGCAGAAGGAAATTCCCGCAAGCAATAGCCAGTGAAGAGTGCCCCGGAACGTATCACTCGTCACGAGTCACTAATCACGGATCACAAGTAACGCCTTTTCTCCCCGGAGGCTCCCATGCCCGTAGTACCCACCACGGCGTACTCGCAAGCGGAAGACGCGCTGAATCTTGCGCGCGCGCTGGTCAACGACACGGCGGGCGCGGTCTTCACCGACACGCTGCTGATGCCGCTGCTGAACTCGGCGTATCGCGGCCTGCAGCGCGAGCTGGCGGAAAATGGCGTGAGCGTCCTCGCCGAGCAGCAGGACCTGGCGCTTGCGACCGATCCCACCAGCGGCATCACCCCCACGGAAATCAGCGACGTCTCGAGCCCGCAGCTCCCGACCGATTGCCTCGCACCGCACATGCTCTGGGAGCGCGCGACGGCGAACACCGGCGACGTCTTCGT
>JARLGK010000123.1 GCA_031296075.1 Candidatus Acidiferrales bacterium | reverse complement strand
CGCGATAGAACTCCGAAAATATCGTCAGCGTGACGAACACGGAAAGTATCAGGCAGACCAGCGGGTAGAAACTGCGGAATCCGAATGCGAATCCTGCTGCACCCGCGACGAGCCCGCCGACGAGCGGCCACGCGAAGTTGCGCTGCAGAGCGTCAACCGACGTCTTGCGCCATGCCAGCAACGGCCCCACGCCGGTGAGAAACAGTAGAAACAGCGCGATCGGCACGTTCACTTTGTTGAAGAAGGGCGGACCCACGCTGATCTTGCTGCCGGTCACCCATTCCGAGAGCACGGGGAAAAGCGTTCCCCAAAGAACCGCGAAGCACGCGGCCAGCAGGATAAGATTGTTGAACAGGAAACTCGATTCGCGCGACACAAGTGAATCCAGCTGATTGTCGCTGCGCAGGTAATCGCGATTCTTGTACCACGCTGCGAGGCACACGACGAGCACGATACCAAGGAAGCCGAAAAACCAGCCGCCAATGGAGGACTCCGCAAACGCGTGCACCGAGCTGACGATCCCGGTCCGCGTCAGCGACGTCCCTAGGATGCACAGCATGAACGTGACGAAGACCAGCCACACGTTCCAGACCTTCATCATCCCGCGCTTCTCCTGCATCATCACCGAATGCAGGAACGCCGTGCCCGTAATCCAGGGCAGCAGCGCCGCGTTTTCGACCGGATCCCACGCCCAGTAACCTCCCCAGCCAAGCACCGCGTAGGCCCAGTGCGCGCCGAGCAGCACGCCGATCCCCTGAAAGCACCACGCGACCATGGTCCAGCGGCGCGTGATGTGAATCCATTTCTCTCCGGGATAGCGTCCCAGCAGCGCCGCCATCGCAAACGCGAACGGTATGGTGAAGCCGGTGTAGCCGAGATAGAGCATCGGCGGATGAATCACCATCTCGGGGTATTGCAGCAGCGGATTCAGCCCGCTGCCTTCCGATAGTTTCGCCATGTGCATCACGCCCGCGGAATCGGCGCTGGCGATCACGTGAAACGGGCTGGCCACGAAATTGTTCAGCACCAGGAAGAACGTCTGCACTCCCGCCAGCGTGACGCCCACGTAGGGCATCAGCTCCGGATGCTTCTTGCGGTTCAGGAAAAGCGCGAGGAACACGTAGATCGAGAGCAGCCAGCTCCACCACAGCAGCGAGCCTTCCTGCCCCGCCCAGAGCGCCGAGAATTTGTAGTAGAGAGGCAGGGCATGGTTGCTATGCGCCGCGACGTAAGCGAGTGAAAAATTATCCGTGAAGAAGAAATATTCGAGCGAGGCGACGGCCAGCGTGATCAGCCCAAAGACAGCCATGCCCGCGTTTCGCGCGCTCTTCGTGACCAGCGTTCGGCGCGTGACGATTCCCACGATTCCGGCCACGAACGCGTACACGGTGACCAGAAACGCGAGAAGCAGCGCGAACGATCCGAAAATATCCAAGCGGATTCCCCCTGGGGATGTTAGCCCTTGCCGATATTCTTGTCGCTGGCCACCGGCGCGCCGACGGGGGCGGCCTCGTACTTCGAAGCGCACTTAGCCTGCACCTGCTCCGCGACGAATCCGCCTTCCGGCATCAGGCGGCCTTCGACGAGCGCCTGTGCGCCGTCTTTGAATGTATCGGGAAGGGAATCGTTGCCGATGTAACTGACCGAGAGGTCCTTGCCCTGTTCTTCGAGCACGAAATTGACGCGCCCATCGCGGCGCGAAATCGACCCCACGCGGACGTTGCCGGAAACGCGCATGCGCTGATGAAGCGTCGAGCCCTGCAAGGTCGGAAGCTCGGAAATCGTGTGGTAGTAGGTTTTGCTCTGCGTGTAGCCGACGTAGGCCAGAGCCAGCAGCGTGGCGACAATAATCCCCGAACCCAGGAGGAATTTCTTGCGCGCTTTCATTGTTGTACCCCCATCTGCTTGTCGGCTGGCACCACAAAGTCTAACACAATCGGCCAACGCCGCTTCAGTCTGTGTCCTTTCCACCGAGTGCCCTCGCCAGGCGGCCAGTCGAAAGAAAATCGGCAAACGGTCTGCCGTGATCGAGAATCAGGCGGTCCGCCCAGTCGTTTGCCTGAAACAGGGGAATGAGTGCCTCCGTGGCGGGAGACAAGAACGCGACGGACTTGGGTTTGTAGGAGACCTTCACACGCCTAATTACCATAGGCGCAGCTCGTTCGATTGCCTTGGCGAGTTCACCGTCGCCTTCAATGGCGCATTCAATCGCGCCAATCAGGAAGAATCCGTGGCGCTGGAATTCGGCGAGCGCGGCCTCTTCGGTCATGCCAGGACCTGGCACCGCGGCTGCGCATCTCACCAGCCCGTCGAAATAGGCGCGTGATGCAGGCGAGCGCTCCGAGCGGTCGCTCGCGGCTCGATAGAAATAGTCCTCCAAGCGCGCGGGCGGGGCGGCGTCGATCAATAGCACAGAGATATGCACCGGGCGAAAACGCGTCGCCATCTCCAGCCGCTCGATGCGCTGCCGAATGTGCGCATCGTTCACCTGCGCGCCGCAACCATCGCAAATTGGCATTCGTGGCCCTCTCGACCCGTCGCAAGCTTGGCACGGAGCGGGAATTGCTGGCAAGCGCCTGCGCTCGATGGGGAGGGGCCGTTTCGGCAGCTTCATGCCGAGGTTACGGAAACAAGCTCGACGCGGTTGCGTCCCTGATCTTTCGCGCGGTAGAGGGCCGCGTCCGCCTGGGCCACCAGTTGGTTGAACTCGGGCGCCTGCTTGCCCGAGAATCCAGCGACGCCGAAGCTCGCCGTCACTTGGACCGTCGAGCCGTTCCATATGAAACGTTCGGCAGCGAGATGTTTGCGAATGCGTTCCACCACGACCAGTACGCTTTTCTCGTCCGCATGTGTGAGGATGAGCAGGAATTCCTCGCCGCCGATGCGGCCGCAGATGTCCGAGAGCCTTGTATTGGCTCGGAGCACTTCGCCAAATTTCTTGAGCACAGTGTCGCCAGCATCGTGTCCGTAGGTGTCGTTCACGCTCTTGAAGTGGTCGAGATCCATCAGCACCGCCCACAGAGAGAAGCCGTGCCGGGCGGCGCCGCTAAGCTGGCGTGCGGACCAGTCTTCAATCGCGCGACGATTGGGAAGACCCGTGAGGGGATCGGTGAGCGCCAGCTCTTCCAGGAGCCGGTTCTTCGCTTCGATCTGCCGGTGGAGATCAATTAGCCTCCGGCCCACGTGAACGCGCGCTAGGAGTTCGTCGCGATGGAAGGGCTTGGTCAGGTAGTCATCCGCGCCCGCGGAGAGTCCCTTGACCACGTTTTCCTTTTCCGCGTTGCTGGTTAGGATGATGATGTACGTATAGGAAGATTGAGCGCCCGTGCGGATTCGCTGACAAAGTTCGATGCCCGTAAGATCGGGCATCACCCAATCGGTGATGACCAGGTCGGGATGCTCCCGTTCGAATATCTCGATGGCTTGGTGTCCGCTGCTCGCAAACGACACCGGGCAGGAATCCTCCGCCAGCGCGTGTTCTACGAGCTTTCGATAAATCGGCGAATCGTCGGCGACGAGTACGCTAAAACTGCTCATCAAATCCTCGGGGACTTAAGCCGCCTGGCGGGCGTCATTGGCCGTTCGGTTCGTTCGGGCCGTTGGAACCGCTCGTGCCGTTAGAGCCGTTCGTGTCGGTGGGAGCGTCCGCGATTTCAACTTGGGTCTGTCCGAGTTTCGTGCGCAGACAGCCCACCAGCTCCGGTGCGAGGTCGGAGATGTTCATGCCTTCCGAGACGATGAACTTGCAGCTCAGAATGGGGCGAGCCTGGTCGTCGTCGGAGAGCTGGCAGTTCACGCGGCAGTACTGGCATTCCTGATTCCAGCAGAAACGTCCATAGGGAATCGTCCCGGGGCTGATGAATTGAAAGGCGCGGAGCAGGGAATTCCGCTCCGGAACCAGGAACGTCTTTCCCAGGATGGTGATTTCCACGAGCCTCTCATACGGTCGAAATACCTCCGACATTAGTGGTGCCTCGCCTTCAGCCATGGAACGGATCCCCCGTTAATCAAACCTAAACGAGTGGGCGACGGCGGGCAACGGGAACCGGGCAGGGCGTGCCCAATGCTCTAATGGCGGAATAAGAGACGAAGACTCGGCAGCTCGTTGCAGTGGGTCAGTTCGAAGTTCTGCGACTGGCGAGAATGCGTAGTACGCAGAAGATGACGCCAGCGTAGATAGTTAAATTGATCGGAACTGCAATTTCGGCGAAGTCCGCTGCCGTAGCCTCATGAATCCCGCGTGTCATGATGCAGGCATAGGATCCTACAATTTGTGACCCATATAAGAACCAGCGAAGGGCGGTGTACGGTGTCGAGGTCTGCTCCACCCAATAAGTCAACCACCACAGCGCCGCTGAGAGAAGCAACCCGCCAAGGATCGCGATCCATGCGTGTTTCCGAATACTGCTCCGCTTCCCGTTCACGGTGCAATAATGCCACAGGCGCCGGTACGGCGCGATTTACCTGGTGCCTAAATTGATCCTGTGTCAATGCCCTGCAATCAGGTGAAGAACTGGCCCATGTGGCGGAACTTGTCGTAGCGCTGCTGCAGGAGTGCTTCGGGCGAGAGCCGCGATAGTTCGTCGAGCGCGCGAGAAAGAACGGGCGCCAAAAGCTTCGCCGTGGCGGCGTGATCCGTATGGGCGCCGCCTTCGGGCTCGGGGACGACCTCATCCACGAGCTTCAGCTGCAGCAGGTCGGGCGATGTGATCTTCAAGGCCTCCGCCGCCAGTTCCGCTTTGGTCGAATCGTGCCACATAATCGAAGCGCAGCCTTCCGGCGAAATGACGGAGTAAATCGAATTTTCCAGCATTAGGACGCGGTCGCCGATGGCGATCGCCAGCGCGCCGCCGGAGCCGCCTTCGCCCGTGATCGCCACCACGATCGGCACCGGCAGGCGCGACATTTCGCGGATGTTGTTCGCGATCGCCTGGGCCTGCCCGCGCTCCTCGGCGTCAATCCCGGGGTACGCGCCGGGCGTGTCCACGAAAACAAGAATCGGCCGCCGGTATTTCGCGGCAATCTGCATCGCGCGCAGGGCCTTGCGGTAGCCTTCCGGCTTCGCTTGGCCGAAATTGCGCGCCACGCGCTGCTTCGTGTCCCGCCCCTTCTGGTTGCCCACGACCAGCACGGGCCGCCCGTTGAACCAAGCCATGCCGGCGATCAGCGCGGGGTCGTCCGCGAAATTGCGGTCGCCATGAATTTCGCTGAAGTTCTCAAACAGCAGGCGAATGAAATCGTCCGTGTAAGGCCGCTGCGGATGGCGCGCCAGCTGCACTCGCTGCCAGGACGCCAGATGGGCGTAGAAATCGTGTTTGAGCTCCTCGACCTCGCGGCGGATGCGGTCGATTTCGCCGGAGGTCGCGTCGCCCGGGTCCGTCAGGCGGCTCAGTTCGGCGATGTCGCGCTCGAGCGCGTTGATTTCGATCTGGCGCTGTTCGTTACGCTGACCGTCGCGCGGATTCAGACCAATTTCATTGGGTGGCGGGGCGGCGGCCTGCCGCGGTTTCGCGGCGGGCGCGGAAGGAGCAGCCAGCGCGGCCTTTGCGGCGCGCTCGTTCGCCCTCTCTTGCAGCTTTCGTTGTTTCGCGAGCGCGCGCAGGCGGCGCAGCCGCTCGCGGGCCAGCTTGCGTTTCTCTTTCTCTCGCGAATCGCTCATTGCACTACCGCGACGGAATCGCTGCCGCAGATCTCGCGCACCCGGTCGACAAGTTCGCGATCCGCCCTTACCGCGCTGCCCGCGTCAATCGTCGCTTCGCTGCCGTCGTCCTGGACGAGTTCAAACGAAATCCGGCAGCGCCCGGGGCGGCTGGCGAACAGCTCGTGCAACTGGTTGATGATGGTCGTGTCCATCGCGCTGCGGCTTACGCGCACCCGCAGCAGGCTGGGCGCTCCTATCGTCTGCGCGGCTCCGTTCGCGACCGGGTCACGCACCTGATCGAGCAGCCGCGCGTCCGACACGATCACGCGCGTGCCCACGTCCTCGACCGCGATGCGACCCTTCACCAGCAGCGGCGTCGCCGCCTTCAGGATCGACTCAAGCTTTTGAAATGCCTCGGGGAAAACCAGCGCTTCGCAAACGCCCGTGCGGTCCTGCAGCGTCAGAATCGCCCAGCGCGCGCCGCGCCGCGAACGCATCGGGCGCAACTGCACGATGATCCCGGCCACCACGATATCTTCGCCGTTGCGGCGTCCTTCGAGCGTCGAGAGATCAATCGCCTTGAGGTCCTGCAACCGGCCGGCGTATTTGTCGAGCGGGTGTCCGGAAATGTAAAAGCCCAGGGTCGAGTATTCGGCCGCGAGCAACTCGTGCTCCGGCCATTCGTCCACATCCGGCAGAGCGTCGGGCGGAGGAGGCGCCGACGAGGATGAGCCCCCGCCGAAAAGTCCGTGTTGGCCGCTCTCCTTGGCGCGCTGCAATTTCTGCGCGCGTTCGATCGCGCGATCGATCACCGAGATCATCTGTCCCCGGTGCGCACCCAGCCCGTCCAGCGCTCCGGCGCGCACCAGGCTTTCGAGCACGCGCTTGTTCATCAGCCGCGAATCCACCGATTCGCAGAATTCAAAAAAGTTCGTGAACTGCCCCAGCGTTTCGCGCGCGGCCAGAATTCCCTTCACCGTGTTCTCGCCCACATTCTTGATCGCCGTCAGACCGAATCGGATCGAATCGCCCACCGGGGTGAAATTGAGGGCGCTCGAATTCACGTCCGGCGGCAGCACCGTGATGCCCATGCTGCGCGCCTCGTTGATGAACTTCACCACCTTCTCGGTGTTTCCTGTTTCCGAAGTGAGCATGGCGGCCATGAATTCAACCGGATAATGCGTCTTGAGCCACGCCGTTTGATACGCTAGCAGCGCGTAGGCGCAGGAGTGCGACTTGTTGAATCCGTAGCCGGCGAACTCCGCCATCAGATCGAAGATTTTCGTGGCCTTCTTCACGGGCACTTTGCGCGCCTGGCAGCCGGTCAGGAATTTCTCGCGCTGCGCGGCCATCTCTTCGGGCTTTTTTTTGCCCATGGCGCGGCGCAGCAGGTCCGCATCGCCCAGCGAGAACCCCGCCAGGCGGTTCGCGATCTGCATCACTTGTTCCTGATAGAGAATCACGCCCCACGTCTCAGAAAGAATTTCCTCAAGCTCCGGCAGATCGTAGGTGACTTTCTTCTCGCCGTGCTTTCGCGCAATGAAGTCCGGGATCATCCCGCCCTGAATCGGCCCGGGGCGATACAGGGCGTTGAGCGCGGTCAAATCCTCGAGGCGCGTCGGCTGATAGCGTTTCAAAATGTCGCGCATGCCGTGCGATTCAAACTGGAAGATGCCCGTGGTGTCCCCGCGCGCAAAGAGCGCGTACGTAGGAGCGTCGTCGAGCGGCAGCACCGGAAGATCGAGCTTCACTCCGCGATTCTGCTCGATCAGGCGGACGGCGTCATCAAGCACCGTGAGCGTGGTCAGTCCGAGGAAATCCATCTTCAGCAGGCCGATACGCTCGAGCGCGTTCATGTCGTACTGCGTCGTGATTTCATCCTTGCTCGACTTATACAGCGGAACGATTTCGGTGAGCGGCTGCGGCGAAATCACCACGCCCGCGGCGTGGGTGGACGCGTGTCGCGTGAGCCCTTCGAGGCGCAGCGCCACTTCCACAAGTTCTTTCACGCGGTCGTCCGTTTTCCGCAGCGATTCGAGCTGCGGCGTCTGCTTGAGCGCGTCCTCGGGCTCGATGTTCAGCGTCGTGGGAATCATCTTCGCGATCTTGTCTACTTCGCCGTAAGGAATGTCGAGCGCGCGCCCCGCGTCCTTGAGGACCGCCTTGGCCGCCATGGTTCCGAACGTGATGATTTGTGCGACGCTCTTCTCGCCGTAAGTCCGGCGGACGTAATCAATCACCTCGCCGCGGCGGCGCATGCAGAAATCGATATCGATATCGGGCATGGAGACGCGTTCGGGATTCAGAAAGCGTTCGAAGAGCAGATTGTATTGGAGCGGATCAACGTCGGTGATGCGCAGGGCGTAGCTCACCAGGCTGCCGGCGGCCGAGCCACGGCCGGGGCCGACGGGAACTTCCTGGGCGCGGGCGTAGTGAATGAAATCCCAGACGATCAGGAAGTAGCCCTCGT
>JARLGK010000122.1 GCA_031296075.1 Candidatus Acidiferrales bacterium | reverse complement strand
CGCCAGATCCGAACCGGTGCCATGATAGCCGGAATGCTCCAGCACCATGTTCATGAAGCGCGCGCACCACAGGCTGCCGCGGCCGGTCGGGTTGCCGCCGAGGTAACGGCGCGCCTCGGTGACCACGTTCGACGAGCTAAAGCCGCCCGATAGGCTCTCGCCGCCGACAAGGGTGCCGTTCGAAAGGCTGGCATTGGCGTCGGCAAGGCCGCGCGAATTCATCTGCGCGACGGCGGCATCCCAGCGCGATAGACGCGCCGTGCGCGCGAAATGCCGATGCTGATGGTGCGCGTAGTGCCGCCTTGCATGATGGCCGGCGTATGGCGCATGCGCGGACCGCCTTGCGCCATGGTGGGATCTTGCCGATGCGGGGGTTGCTGACATGGCGAACGCCGTCGAACACAACGCCAGTGCGAGAAGCGACCGGCGCAACGCAGATGATTGAAGCATACTCAATTTATCATATCCTCTTTGACACCCCCCATCCCCGCCGGCCCGTGACGGCCGGCATCCGGGGCTCGTATGAAAATTGCGGTGTGGCGAGAGCAAGGCAGCACGCGGCGCTGGGCGCATGGCTGCAAGGTGATTCCTTGACGAGGGAACCGGTTCCCGTCTCAATACAGTTAAGGAGCGTTCAAGCACGGGTCGTGTGTTCGCGCAGTGATCGGCTCACGAGAATCGGCCCAAAGACCGAAAGAGGAGACTCCCAAAATGCCCCACGCCGTGACCAGCGACGATGTCCGCCTCTATTTCGAGGAAGCGGGGAGCGGAACGCCCATCATCTTCCTGCACGAATATGCGGCCGACCACACCAACTGGGAACCGCAGATGCGCTACTTCTCGCGCGGGCATCGCTGCATTGCCTATTCCGCGCGCGGCTATACGCCCTCGGATGTGCCGCCATCGCCGGAGACCTACACCTACAGGCATTTCTACACCGACGCGATTGCCGTGCTCGATCACCTCGGAATCGCAAAAGCGCATTTCATAGGCCTGTCGATGGGCTCCTATTCGTCGCTGCATGTCGGCCTGAACGCGCCCGAGCGCGCTCTGTCGATGACGCTCGCCGCCGTCGGCTCCGGCTCTGCCATCGAAAATCTCGACGCCTTCCGCAAGCAATGCCGGGCCAATGCCGAGCAATATGAGACGACCGGCTCCGCCGAAGTGGCGAAAGCGACGCGCGAGGCGCCGAGCCGGATTCCGTTCCTGCTGAAGGACCCGCGCGGGCACGCGGACTTCTACAACGCGCTGTCCCGCCATGACGCCAAAGGCTCGGCCAACACCATGCGCGGCTTTCAAGGCGGGCGGCCCTCGATCTACACCCTGACCGAAGCCATCCGGAAAGTTGCGACCCCGGCACTGATCATCTGCGGTGACGAGGACGACGCCTGCATCGAGCCGAGCCTGTTCCTGAAGAAGCACCTTCCGGCCTCGGGGCTCGCGATGTTTCCGAAATCAGGCCACGTGCTCAATCTGGAAGAGCCGGCACTGTTCAACGAAATGGTCGAACGTTTTCTTGCGCTGGTGGAGGCCGGGCGCTGGCCGGTACGGGATGCGAGGTCGATGGGGGGGTAGTTGATCGTCATTGCGAGCGAACGGGTCGCGCGAATGCGCGCCCGATGACAGGCTCCGCCAAGCAATCCATCGGCCGCAAAAAGGGAAGAATGGATTGCTTCGTCGCAAGTGCTCCTCGCAATGACGGAGGAATCCTCAGGAGTCGCTTGCCTGAGGTTGGCAAAGATTCCCTCCACGTCATTGCGAGCGCAGCGAAGCAATCCCATCTCACCGTCGAAAGCCCGAAGGGCGGATTAGCGAGAGCGTAATCCGCCGTTCGTCGGCAACAAAGAGCTTCGGCCAATCCATGGCTTGGCCCAGACATGCGATCGAGACCCGTCATGAACGACGCGTTCTCCGCCCGCTTGACGATCGCGAGGTCTTTCTCTTTTTCAAAGTTGCGCAGATAGCCCTCGGTCGCGAAATCGCCGAACGGATCGAAGGTCACGGCTTGGCTTCGCGCAGATATTGCACCTGAAGATGGACGAGCTGCCGGCGGCTGAGATGGCCGGCACGATTCAACGCAAAGAGGATGCATTCGATATCGTCGGGCTGGATTGCGTCATCCGCGAGCCGCGTCATGTGCAAGGCAAGCCGATCAGAGGGTGTCTGACTATAGGTGACATGATGCTGCGCCGCGAGCCCACGGATGTAGGCGGCGGTGGAGCTCTGCGTCACTGTTTCAGGGCGTGCGGTCATGGCTTGTCCTCGTGAAGAATATAGCATTCCTCAGCTCGAATGGCGGATTAACGAGAACGCAATCCGCCATTCGCCGGCAACAGGAGATGGGTTACGCCTTCCGCCTTCGCCCTTCGAGCTACGGCGGACAGGTCGGCTAATCCACCCTGCAGGCTGGTCTCGTGGACAAAGAGAACAGAAATAATGAAGTTTAGCCAGCATGTTAGACCGATCACTCCCATAATACGCAAGTTGCGCTTTTCACGTAAATTGCGTATATTGGGTGCCGAGAGATAGGATGTAAGACATGGCTGACACCATCCCGGCTTCGGAGTTCACCCGGAATTTTGGCCGCTACCGAATGCGGGCCCAGCGCGAGGCCGTCGCGGTATCGAGCCACGGATCGATCACCGGCTATTTCGTTGCACCGGACGAGTACGAAGAATTCCGCCGTTACAAGCAGCGTCGCCGCAGCTTTGCGACAGCCGAGCTTTCCGACGAAAGGGTCCAGGCGATCGGTGCCTCGCGCGTGGACGATCGGCATGCGCATCTCGATTCCATGCTTGAGCCCAAGAAATAGCGACGGCGCGTGCCGATCCCCACGCCCGAACCGGGCCTTGTCATTTCCTATGCCTATCTGTGGCATCACGAGCACGAAGCGGGACGCGAGGAAGGACGCAAAGATCGTCCGAGCGTAATCGTGCTGGCGGTCGAGCGCCCGGCGAATGACACGACGGTCGTTGTGGTTCTGCCGATCACGCATGCCGCCCCGGCCGATCCCGCCGGTGCCGTCGAAATTCCCGCAGCGGTCAAACGTCAACTCGGACTTGATGACGAGCGCTGCTGGATTGTTGTGGCAGAGGGCAACGAATTCGATTGGCCGGGCTATGATATCAGGAAGATCGGCCGCAGCGATCGCCATGACTACGGTTTCCTGCCACCGCGATTCTTCAAGCAGGTCATAGTGGCTTTCATCGCATGGCATCGTGCGCGCAAGGTAAAGCTGACCTCGCGCGAGTGATCTCCATGAGGAAAAAATCGAGAAGCGTTGTCTGGCCGCTTGCTGGCGATATCTGAAAAAGCAACATCATTGCCTGCGACAAACGCGATGCGTTTGCGCGAGGGAGCGAAGCGCCGACCGCGTCCGTCGAAGCTCAAAGAGCGAAGGCGGAAGCAATCCAATCTCGCTTTGCGCGGCAAAGTGGATTGCTTCGCTTCGCTCGCAATGACGGCGGAGAGAAGATCGCCTCGCTGACGGCGTGGAGCCCTTGCGCCTAACGGCGAATTTATCGAACCGGATCAGGCTGATGCTACCTGTCCAGTCCTTCCCAAAAAAATATTTCGCTTCGCGCTTCCCGCAAATCACTTCCATATTTCCCGCTATCCCGTCCCACTGAGAGGGGCGTTTCGCGATCGTCACGGACGTTGGAACGGGATGCGGTGGACGCGACGGCGACGCAAGACGAGCGGCGTTGATCGGCCTTCGCCAAAGCTTCGGCGGGAGCGGTACCAAAACCGCCGAGCGGCTTTTGCGGAAGGCTTTCGCGGACGGCGAAGTCGTGTGGTCCTGACGCCCCGACGCTGGCGTCAAGTTGGCGATGATGCTTCGCATCACGCTGGCGACGGGGGCAAAAAAGCCCGGTCCCCGGGGAGAGCGCGAAGGAAACCGTTAAAACCATCCGCGTGCGGGAATGCCGGGTG
>JARLGK010000121.1 GCA_031296075.1 Candidatus Acidiferrales bacterium | reverse complement strand
CGCCCGGCCCAACTCCCACAAGGAATTTCAAACTCCCTGGCAGATCATCCAGCGACTCCATCCCCACTCTCCCCTCCAACTCTGCTTGCTTCCTCCCGTCATCCTGGACTACCACCTCAACCCATAGCGGGGATACGATGTGCCCAGGCTTCCCTAGTTCAATCAACAAAGCGCGTTGATTGACTTCGGCCGGGGAGTCTCCTAACCTAATTCCCCTGCAGCGCTGCAGCCTGCGCAAATGAACGAGTGAGCGAGGCGCCGGACCGCACGGAAGAGAGCCACACAATAAAATGTCCGATCAGAAGTTGACGACGCGCGCGGAAGACTATTCGGAATGGTACAACCAGCTCGTCCTGCGGGCTGAGCTCGCCGACTACGCGCCGGTCCGCGGCTGCATGATCGTGCGGCCGTATGGCTGGGCGCTGTGGGAAAACATTACGGCGGCGCTCGACAAGCGCTTCAAGGCCACTGGGCACGTAAACGCGGCGTTTCCCTTGCTGATCCCGCGCAGTTTCATTGAGAAAGAAAAATCGCATGTCGCCGGATTCTCGCCCGAGCTGGCCGTGGTGACGCACGGCGGCGGCGAAGAGCTGGAAGAGCCGCTGGTGATCCGGCCGACCTCGGAAACGATCGTCGGCCACGCGTATGCGAAATGGATTCAGTCGTACCGCGATCTGCCGATCCTGATCAATCAATGGAACAGCGTGGTCCGCTGGGAGCTGCGCACGCGGCTATTTCTGCGCACGTTGGAATTCTTTTGGCAGGAAGGACACACGGCGCATGCGACCGCCGAGGAAGCGGAAGCTGAAACGCGCCAGATGCTCGACATCTATACCGATTTCGCGGTGCGCGAAGCGGCCGTGCCGGTCATTCCGGGGCGCAAATCCGCGGCGGAGCGCTTTGCGGGCGCCGACCAGACTTACTCGATCGAAGCAATGATGGGCGATCGCAAAGCATTGCAGGCGGGGACGTCGCACAACCTCGGCCAGAACTTCGCGAAAGCGTTCGAGATTCGGTACCTCGACAAGGGCGGCGTCCTGCAGCATTGCTGGACGACCTCGTGGGGACTTTCCACGAGATTCGTGGGCGCCATCATTATGGTTCACGGCGACGATCAAGGTCTGATCTTGCCGCCACGCCTGGCGCCGTTTCAGCTGGTGATCGTGCCGATCTTCAAGACGGACGACGAGCGAGCCGCCGTGCTTGAAAATGCCCAGCGGCTCCGCCGCGAGCTGGTTGACGCGGGCATCCGCGTGAAAATGGACGAGCGCGAAGGAATGAGCCCCGGTTTCAAATTTAACGATTGGGAGATGCGAGGCGTGCCACTACGGCTCGAGCTGGGCCCAAAGGATGTGGCAAAAGGCTCGGTGGTTCTGGCGCGGCGCGACCGCCCTGGCAAGGAAGGGAAGTCGTTCGTCCCTCAGCAGGGAATCGCCGCCGCTGTGGCGCAGACTCTCGAAGAGATTCAAAAAGCGCTCTACGACCGCGCACTCGAGTTCCGCAAGGCGAACACGGCCGAACCCGCGGACTACGGAGAGTTCAAGGGAGCCGTCGAGAAGGGCTTTGCCTTCTCCTGGTGGTGCGGCGGCAGCGATTGCGAGGAAAAAATCAAGGAAGAGACGAAGGCGACGATGCGCTGCATTCCCCTCGAGCAGCCAGGCGGCTCGGGGAAGTGCATCTTTTGCGGTCAGCCCGCGGCAGACAAAGCGATTTTCGCCAAGGCGTACTGACCGGGCTCCCTCCGCACCCCGAGTTTACTCATCGCAAACAAGGCCTGTTCTCCGGCTCTTCACCGGTCCGCCGGCGTGCTAGCTTGAAATCATCAGGAGAAGCTCTTGGGTGGGCACGCTATTTCCATGACTCTGTCAAATACAACCGGCGAGCGCGGCGGCTCAAGATTGAGCCTGCTGCTGACGCTCGTCGTAGTGGGAGCATTGGGGTTCACGGCGGTGAAAATCGTTCCCGTGTACGTCGAGAACTATCAGTTTCAGGATTCAATCGAGGCGGAGTCACGCTTTGCGCTAACCGGCTACCCCAAGAAGAGCGCGGACGACGTTCGGAACGACATCTTCAAGAAGGCGCAGGAACTCGGCATTCCGGCGAACGCGGAAGATATCCGCGTCAGCATGACCAACGGAAGCGTCGAGATCGGACTTGATTACTCCGTGCCGATCGATCTGAAGTTTTACCAATTCACCTTGCAATTTCACCCCCACGCAGACAACCATTCCATTTAAAATAGTGATCTAGCCTAGCAGCCTGCTTACACTGGAGCTGTTTGGATTCGGCTGGACTGGCCTCGCGTTTGCCCGGCCGTCCCTGATGCGCCCCAGCGCTCGGAATGCACCGTACCGGAGAGACCGATTGCGGATTCGAATTGCCCGCGGCTTCTGGACATCCCGGTTTGGCATCGCGCTGCTTGTGGGGCTGCTCGCGATCCTTCTCGGCGCCACGTCCGTGGTCGCCTACTACTACATCCAGTTCGGCCATCTGATAGACGAGCGTCTCACCGGGCAGATTTTCCAGAATACCTCGCGCGTCTATTCCGCTCCGGGACGCATCTACGCCGGGGAGTCGCTCCGTGCCACGGACCTCGCGAGCTACCTGCTGCGCGCCGGATATCAGGAAGGCGTCGTGGCAGGCGCCCCCGGGCAGTTTCGCGTGACCGCCTCGGCCGTCGAGATCCGGCCTTCCGCTGATTCCTATTTCCGGGGTCAGAATGCGCTCCGGGTCGATTTTACGGGGTCGGAGATCTCGCACATTGCGCAGCTTTCCGACGGCACGCAGCTCGACGCAGCGCAAATCGAACCCGAAGTGATCACCAACTTGTTTGACAGTTCGCGCGAGAAGCGGCGCGTGGTCCGGTATGACGATTTGCCGCCCGTGCTCGTACACGCCGTACTCGCGGCGGAGGACAAACGTTTCTTCGAGCACGGCGCTCTCGATATGGTCCGCGTTTTCGGCGCGGCGTTTTACGATGTCAGCCGTGGGCAGAAGGCGCAGGGCGCGAGCACGATTGATATGCAAGTGGCGCGCACGTTCTTTTTCACGACCAAGCGCGAGTGGCGGCGCAAGCTGCAGGAGATACTGATGGCCGCCGAAATCGACGAGCGTTTTTCGAAACAGCAGATCCTCGAGCTATACGCCAACGACATCTATATGGGCAATCGCGGGAGCTTTTCGATCCGGGGCTTCGGCGAGGCTGCGCAGGCCTATTTCGGCAAGGACGTGCGCGAACTGACTCCGGGAGAAGCGGCGTTCCTGGCCGGGATCATCCGCGCGCCGAACCGCTATTCGGCGGCCGAGCGCCACGCCGATCGAGCAGAGGAAGCCCGCGACCGCGTGCTCGGCCAAATGGTGGAGGATGGCTACCTGACCGCCGAGCAGGAGGCCGCGTCCAAGCACGCGAAAATGCACTTCGTAAACGGAGGTCTTTCCAGCAGCTCCGCTCCGTACTTTGTGGACATGGTCAAGGACCATCTCCTCGAAAAATATTCCGAAAGCGATCTGGAGAACCAAAGCTATCGCATCTATACGACGCTCGACCCGCAACTCGAGCGCGCGGCCGCCGATGCCGTCCAGATCGGCATCCAGGGCGTAGACAAGCTCCTCGCTCGCCGCTATGCCATCTGGAAGAAGAAGGGCGAGGCAGTTCCGCAGGTGCAAGTCGCCGTCGTTGTGCTCGATCCGCATACCGGCGAAATTCGCGCGCTGATCGGCGGCCGCGACTATGGCGAAAGCCAGCTCAACCACGCACTCGCGCGACGGCAACCGGGATCGGTCTTCAAGCCATTCGTCTATGCGGCGGCGTTCAACAATGCCGCTCAGGGATTTCAGCCGGTGGTGACCCCGGTTACGACCGTGGACGACACCCCGACAACATTCGAATTCGATGGCAAGGAATATACGCCCGACAACTACGGTGCGGAATTTTATGGGACCGTTACAGTCCGCGATGCGCTGATTCATTCATTGAACGTCGCCACCGTAAAGGTCGCGGAAATGATCGGCTATCAGCGGGTCGTGGATCTCGCAAGGCAGATGGGGCTCGGCTCCAACATTCAGCCGACTCCGGCGGTGGCTCTGGGCGCGTACGAAATGACGCCTCTCGAAGTTTCCGCCGGCTACACCGCGTTTGCGGCCGGCGGCGTCCGTGCCGAGCCTCTCTTTATCCGCAGCGTCGTCTCCGCCGGAGGCGATGTCGAAGAATCAGCCGAGCCGACCACGCGAGCGGTTCTCGACCCGCGCGTCGCGTACCTGGTTACCAGCCTGATGGAGGATGTGATCAATCACGGCACCGGATTTCCCGTACGGCAGCTCGGATTCGCGGCGCCCGCCGCGGGAAAAACCGGCACGTCTCGAGATGGTTGGTTCGCGGGATACACCTCAAACCTGCTCTGCGTCGTTTGGGTTGGCTTCGACGACAATCG